>JAOUMO010000228.1 GCA_029881425.1 Gammaproteobacteria bacterium | reverse complement strand
AGCAGGCAGAGAAAGGCGGCCAGGTTGTTGGTACCGCTATTGATGCCATGTCAGGCATTAACAAGAGCAGCAAGAAGATCGCTGATATTATCAGCGTGATCGATGAAATCGCTTTCCAGACCAATTTACTGGCTCTCAACGCTGCGGTTGAAGCTGCCCGAGCCGGTGAACAGGGCCGTGGGTTTGCCGTGGTAGCCAGTGAAGTTCGCAATCTGGCGCAACGCAGCGCCACGGCGGCCAAGGAAATCAAGGATCTGATCACCGATAGCGTTCAACAGGTTGAAGAAGGATCAAACCTTGTCAATGAATCAGGCAAAACACTGGAAGAGATCGTCACTTCAGTCAAGAAAGTCAGTGATATTGTGGCCGAGATCGCTGCCGCCAGCCAGGAACAGTCACAGGGCATCGAACAGGTCAATAAAGCCGTCATGCAGATGGATGAAATGACTCAGCAGAATGCGGCGCTGGTTGAAGAAGCAGCGGCAGCCAGTGAATCACTGGAAGAACAGGCACAGGGACTCAGCCAGCAAATGGCCTTCTTTTCCATCGGCAACGATGACCATTCGCCCATCGTCAACATCCGTTCCAGTACCCATAAAGCGCCCGCACCAGCCGCCAAACCGGCGTCACGTCCTAAACCGCAGGCAGCAGCAAAATCAGCCGCAGCAATCAAACCTGTTACGGAAGATGGCGAAGAATGGGAAGAGTTTTAGTCCTCCTCTCGACTACTCTCTGTGCCGCACAGGTACAGAGAGCGGCACCGAAGCAGGCTTATACTATTTATAACTTCAATAAATATCAGGAGTCGTTCAGGTGACCATGGGCGAATTTATTTTCACGGACAAAGACTTTGATCGTGTTACCAAACTGGTAAATGAACGCACGGGCATAGTTCTGAGCGATGCCAAGCGACAGATGGTTTATGGTCGGCTGACACGACGATTGCGGGCCTTAGGCCTCAGTGAATTCTCAGCCTACCTCAAACTGGTCCAGGACGATGTCAATGGTGAGCTGGTCAACTTCGTCAATGCCATGACCACCAATCTTACCGCGTTTTTTCGTGAATCCCATCACTTTGACTATCTGGCTAACACCGCATTACCACGCATCATGAAAACCAATGCACAGACACGCCAGATCCGTATCTGGTCGGCAGGCTGTTCCACCGGTGAAGAGCCCTACTCCATCGTCAGCACCCTGCGCGAAATCATTCCGGCAGGATCTGGCTGGGATATAAAAATCCTGGCCACGGACCTTGACTCTAATGTTCTGAATACTGCCGCCAACGGCATCTATACCGCTGAACGCGTTGCGGGTCTTTCAGCGAAACAACTCAAACGCTGGTTTCTCAAAGGCAAAAATGAAAAAACAGGAATGGTACGCGTAAAAAAAGAACTGCGTGACCTGATTACCTTTCAGCAGCTTAACCTGATGGAATCATGGCCCGTCAAAGGCCCTTTTGATCTTATTTTCTGTCGTAATGTGGTGATCTATTTTAATAAGGAAACCCAGCGCAAACTGGTAAACCGCTATGCTGACATCATGACCCCTGATGCTAATCTGTTTCTGGGGCACTCTGAATCCCTGTTCAAGGTTTCGGATCGCTTCAAACTGATCGGTAATACTATCTACCAGAGGACGAGCTGAACATGGTGCTCATGAGCTCCAGCACTGACGAAATTGAATTACCCAGACCATTGCCTGGATTTGAAACTATCAACCACTACTGGGACAAACAGCGACAAATGCCCGCAGCCAAAATTCTGCCGGGAGAATACTACGTCACGACACATGATGAGTTGATCACAACGGTACTGGGTTCCTGTGTCTCTGCCTGTATACGCGACCGTGTATTTGGTATCGGTGGAATGAACCATTTTATGTTACCGCAACTGGGTGGTGTCAATAATGATGACGAGATCATCGGCGCTGCCACACGCTACGGGAACTACGCTATGGAACACATGATCAACGACCTGTTAAAACATGGCGCCAAACGTCAGAACCTCGAATTAAAGCTGACCGGGGGCGGATGCATCATCAAGGGCATGACCAATATTGGTAAAAGAAATATCGAATTTGTAATGCAATACATTGAGACCGAAGGACTACTGACCGTCGTCAAGGACCTTGGTGGAGATCTGCCCCGTAAGGTGGTCTACCTCCCCCGCACCGGACAGTTACTGGTAAAGAAACTGCGCAACATGCACAACCGCACCATTCTGACCCGTGAAGAAAACTATCGTGAGAACTTAATCAAGCAACCTGTTACCGGCGAAATCGATCTTTTTTAAATATTAAAATGAGTAAATTAATATGATTCGTGTACTGATCGTCGATGACTCAGCGTTAATCAGGCAAATGCTTACCGAGTTGCTAAGTACTGCAAACGATATTGAGGTGGTCGGTTCGGCCCCCGATCCTCTGGTTGCCAGGGATAAAATCAAACGCTTAAATCCTGATGTGATCACGCTGGATGTCGAAATGCCTAAAATGGACGGCCTTACCTTTCTCAGTAACCTGATGCGTCTGCACCCGATGCCGGTGGTGATGGTATCGTCACTGACACAGAAAGGCGCCGACACCACTTTTCAGGCTCTGGAACTGGGAGCCGTTGACTTTGTCGCCAAGCCGGAAGTCGATCTGGCCGGAACCTTTCATCAGTATGCTGAAGAAATCATCGGTAAAATACGCATGGCGGCCAAAGCCAACGTCAGGCCACTGGCTAAAAAAAGAAATGCATTACAGGCCACTCCGAAATACTCTGCTGATGAAGTCATCAGCAAACAGCCTCCACGCAATCTCAAAACCACCGATCAA
>JAOUMO010000227.1 GCA_029881425.1 Gammaproteobacteria bacterium | reverse complement strand
GGCTGCATCTGCACATCTGAAATAATCATCCTGAATGACTGGTTCTGCATTTTAGCCAGCGCTGCCTGCCCGTGATTGGCTACAGCCACTGAATAGCCAGCAAACTGTAAGGTATCACTTAGTGCCTCCTGCAGGTTGGCATCATCTTCTACTATTAGAATGTCGGTAAAGCTCATTCATGACCTCCAGTATTCTGCCCGGTGATGTTGTAGGGGGTTGTCATTTTTCCACTGGGCAAAAACTGCTCACCCTGATTAAGGGGTAAACATAAATAAAATGTGGTTCCACACATAGGATCGGTTGCATCATTATTTGAGCGCACCAGTAAATCACCCTGGTGTGCCTGCGCTATCGATTGTGCCACCGCGAGACCAAGACCTGTGCCGCCTTCGCGTTCGGAATAAAAGGGCTGGAAAATTTTTAGTTGTTGATCCGCTGATAAACCCGGACCATTATCATGAATTGCGAGGATAATATTTTCATCCTGCTGGTACACCTTGAGCTCAATAATACATTCTGTTTTACAGGCCTCGATCGCATTTTCTGCCAGGTTACACAGCACACTCACCAGCGCATCCTGGCTGCCCTTTAAATTGATGAGACCTGCATGGTTAACGATTTTAAGGTTACTGCGGGTTTGCTGTAGGCGCGTTTCCATGCGCGCCTTAAACGACACCAGTAATTGCGCTAGTGAAAATGTTGCATTACCAAATTCGCCACCCTTGGCGTAGAGCAACATGTCATTAATTAGTTTTTCAAGGTAACGCAGGCTGGCACGGATTTTTTCACCCGCCCGACCCTGCTGTTGCGTATCGATCTCCTGGCGTCCCAGTTGCGAGGAATACAGTACAGCACTCGCCAGGGGCGTACGTAACTGGTGTGCAAGACCCGCCGCCATCTGGCCCATAGCCGCTAGCCGGGTCTGGCGATTGGCGACATCCTGCAACATGCGCGTTTTGGTTACATCATTAATCAACACGATATTACCGGCACCGGCCAGTGCCTGGTAACTAAGACTTAATACCCGGCCATTTTTTAATAACACATCTTCTGCTTCAACCTGTTCCACATTGGTTTCCAGTAACTGGTACCAGTTGGCGCCTTCGAGCCCCTGCTCGAAAAAGGTGTCGGCTGCCGCATTGCTGGTCTGCACCCGGCCATGCTCATCGATAACCAGTACCCCGGCGGGCAAGGCCTTGAGCAGGTTTTCGAGGCGATCTGCCAGCTTTTCCTTTTCGGCCAGCTGCTGCATACGCTCGCTACGTGCGGTAGCCAGCTCCAGGGTCAATGCAGAGGTGCGCTCATCCAGCGCCTGGTACGACTGCTGCAACTGATCCGACAGGGCACCAAACTGCTCAAAGGCAGTGAGCAGGCTTTGCGGATCTTTAATATCGATGGATTGCTGTGCTTGTCTGGCCGTTTGGTTCATGACGTCTTTGTGTCACCTGATGAATGTCACAAATAGACGAGCATTTACTGTGCCAGTTTTGGATCTGTCGATTTTTCAATAACTTAGGATTTTACGCGCGTGATGGAAGTCAAAAATATGGCTTGAAGAATGGAGTTGTAAGTTTCAATCTATGACATAAGGCTTTTAACTTGCTACTTATAACTTGAAGCTTAGAAATCACTCTGGTTCCCATGCTCCGCGTGGGAATCCGGATCTCTACCCTTGTCACCCAATATGCATTCCCACGAAGGATCGTGGGAACGAGAAATACTACTTTTGTAGACTAACGACTTTTGTTCTGTTCTACGCCTTAATCTCATATTTCTTCAATTTTTCAACCAGCGTGGTACGGCGCATCTTCAATAGCTTGGCCGCGTGGGCAACCACGCCGTTGGTATTATTCAATGCCTGCTTAATTAACTGTACCTCGAGCTGTGCCAGGTGTTCTTTCAGGTCCAGTCCCTGCTCGGTAATTTTTAGCGTCTCTAACTCACTATCGATAGACACGTTTGCATCCACGTCGGTCGCAGAAGCAATCATGGTATTGTCGAGGTGACCCAGGCCATCATCTTCATCATCCAGTGTGGCAAATACGGTTGCCGGGTCAAAGGGTGGTGTCGAGACCTTCATCTTTGCAGGTACATATTTCGCCGGCAGCTGCGCGGCATCCACCGCACCACCAGGATAGAGAATACTTAAACGCTCCACCAGATTAGCCAGTTCACGTACATTGCCCGGCCACTGGTACTGGCAAAGGGCCTCTACAGCACCGGCGGTGAGTCGTACCGAGCCACGTTTTTCCCGTTCCAGGCGTTCGATCTGGTCCTGCAACAGGAAGGGCACATCTTCAAGCCGTTCGCGCAGGGAGGGCAGCTCAATAGGAAAGACATTCAACCGGTAGAACAGGTCTTCCCGGAATTTACCATCACGGATATTCTGCTCCAGGTTACGGTGGGTAGCAGCGAGGATGCGCACATCGGCCTGGATACTTTTGTTACTCCCGACACGCTCAAAGGTACGTTCCTGCAGTACACGCAATATTTTGACCTGCATCGGCAGGCTCATATCACCAATTTCATCGAGGAACAGGGTGCCCTTTTCGGCCAGTTCAAAACGCCCCTGGCGGGCATTGATGGCACCGGTAAAGGCGCCTTTTTCGTGACCAAATAACTCACTTTCCAACAGTTCACCGGGTATGGCGCCACAGTTCACGGGCACAAAACTGTGCTTACAACGATTCGACAGGGCATGGACATTACGTGCCACCACCTCCTTGCCGGTACCGGATTCGCCAAGGATGAGCACGCTGGCATCGGTTTTTGCTACCTGCTCAATCATGGTTCTTACATATTGTATGGCCGGGCTACTTCCC
>JAOUMO010000226.1 GCA_029881425.1 Gammaproteobacteria bacterium | reverse complement strand
AAACGATATTAGCAACAAGGTGCATGTGTATAGTGGCGCATTAAGTGCCAACATGGGTGCGGTTTTCTCAGGCTATGATCAGTTGATCTGTTTTGTTTCACTCGGTGCGGTCGTGCGCCTGATCGCCCCGCATTTAAAATCCAAAGAAGTAGACCCCGGTGTGATCGTGGTGGATGATGCCGGGCAGTTTGTGATCCCGGTTCTATCCGGCCATGTCGGTGGGGCCAATGCCTACGCACAAAAAATCGCGGAATTAACCGGTGCAACGGCGGTAGTCACCACCGCTTCGGATGTAGGCAAAACGATTCCTGTTGATATCCTGGGTCGTGAACTGGGCTGGAAAGTTGAAGCACCGAAGATCAATATCACCCGCGTGTCAGCCCATGTCGTGAATGAAGAACCGATTGCCTTTATACAGGAATCCGGCTCTAGAAAATGGTGGACACGTCCGACAGCCTTACCCGCCAATATTCATTTGTTTGATTCATTTGAAGAGGTGGATCTGGCACAACACAAGGCCGTGTTATGGGTGACCCAGCGGGCTATCACCGAGCAGCAATGGCAACAGCTGGATGAACGGCTGGTGGTGTATCGTCCGCCTGTCGATCAGGAATAGCCCGATGCAGGTTGTACTGGGCATGGGCTGCGATCGCAATACACCATTAAAGACACTGATGACGGCGGTTGAACTGGCCTTGACAGGACAGGATCTGCTGCATGCTCAGGTTAGTTTGATGGCCACGATCGATAAGAAAAACGATGAAGCAGGTTTGCTGGAGCTGGCCCGTCATTATAACTGGCCCTTGCAGTTCTATACCGCCGAACAACTGGCGGCAGTGGAAGTGCCTAATCCGTCAGCTGTGGTAATGAAGTACATGGGCACCCCCGCTGTAGCAGAAGCCGCTGCAATGCTGGCGGCCAATACAGGGATAGAAGATTTAATGGTAGAGAAATTTAAATACCGTGGTGAAGATGGTCGAAATGCGACGGTTTCAATTGTGAGGTTAAGAGATGAGTAAAGGTAAGATTTTTCTGGTCGGTTTTGGACCCGGTGATGGGGCACACATGAGTTACCGCGCCCGTGAAGCCATAGCGAAATCCGATGTGGTGATTGGCTATTCGACTTATATCAAGCTGGTAGAAGATCTGCTCGATGGTAAGCATGTTGTACGTAAAGGCATGACCGAAGAAATTGATCGCAGCATCGAAGCCTATGAACAGGCCAAACAGGGCAAGACCGTGGCATTAGTCTCGTCCGGTGATATCGGTGTCTACGGCATGGCGGGGCCCACTTATGAAGTGCTGTTCCAGGCGGGCTGGAAACCCGGTAGTGATATTGAAGTTGAAGTAGTGCCCGGTAGTACCGCACTTTCCGCCTGCGCATCACTGGTGGGTGCGCCCTTGACGCATGATTTCTGTTCCATTTCGTTATCCGATTTATTAACCCCCTGGCCGGTGATTGCGCGGCGGCTGGATGCGGCCGGTCGTAGTGACTTTGTTGTCGCCTTATACAATCCAAAGAGTGGTCGTCGTAAACAACAGATCGTCGAAGCACAGCGGATATTATTGCAGTATCGCAAGCCCGATACCCCGGTCGCGATTGTCAAATCCGCCTATCGGGATTTGCAGGATATCCAGATGGTGCGACTGGATCAGATGTCTGAGTGCAAGATTGGCATGCTGACGACCGTACTGATCGGCAATAGCAGTACAGTCATGCAGGAAGGCCTGATGATCACGCCGCGCGGTTATGCCAACAAATATGATGATCTGACCGGTGAAGTCAAAGCCGGTGAGAAGGCCGGTCGATCCTTGAGTATGGGGTTGATCGGCTGGAAAGCCTGTGTGCGTGAATATCTTCGTGATAACAGGCAGCATTCACTGCGCGATGTCATTAGTCATTTTGATCTGCCTGCGGGGGAAATACTTTCTGCCATCAGTGAAAGCAGCGCCGATGATCAGGCCGCTGACTATGCCAGTGTCGCCGTTAAAGATGAACAACTGGTTCATGTCCTGGACATGGCCAAGGACTGGGGACGCCTGCGTGCAGTCGTTCGCAGTGATGGTGGTGGTGCACACAGTAGTGTGAGCGAGATGATGCTTAATGCCAGCGAGTTTAGTCAGCGTGGTGACTGGTTGAACGTTGAGAATGAACATTTTCATTTTCACCTTAACTGGAGCAAGGTCAAGAGCGCCTGGTTCATTCGGCGGGGTGACAGCTTAAGAGGCGTCCATTTCCTCGATAACAAAGGCAATACCGTTTTTAATTTATCATTGGTGCGTAAAGACGGGGCCTTTGAAGGCGCGACTGAAAAAGCATTTGATAAGGCCTGGTATTCACTGGGTGAGATAAATGAACTGGAGAGCGCCAGTAATGAGTGAGATTAAAAATATCAACGTGGTAATTGAAAAACCAAAAATGATGGATTACAAACGTCATTTGATGATCTGTGTCGGCCCACGTTGTACCGAAGATGGTGAAGCGCAGGAGCTGTTTGATTCACTGGGTGATAAATTCAAGGCCGCCGGGATTGATAATGGCGAGTTAAGAGTTAAACGCAGTCGCGCCACCTGTTTTGCCACCTGCAAGTCCGGCCCGGTGATGTGTGTCCAGCCTGACGGGATCTGGTATTACAATGTGACTGAAGCCAATCTGGATCGGATCATTAAAGAACATTTTCTCGGTGGCGTACCCGTTGAGGAACTGATTTATCATCGCGGCCCGGATTGTGTTGCCAGTTAACAAAACTGATCCTAACTGCCAGTTCACCGAAGTCGAACGTGATGCCTTGTATCGTATTATGCAGGCGCGACGAGACATGCGCCA
>JAOUMO010000225.1 GCA_029881425.1 Gammaproteobacteria bacterium | reverse complement strand
GGTGGCTCATGGTTATACAGTTGTTGTAACAGGCTAATCGTGTGTTCAACGCTGCAGTGTTTGTGTGCGAGTTGTTCTGCATAGTCCGTTAACTGGTGAATCAGTACTGCCTGTTCGGCAGCTTCCGTGAGGCGCATCATTTCACGGAAAATGCCGGGCAGTTCCCGCTGAATACAGTAATCGAGTCGTACCGCTTCCAGTGCATGGAACCAGTGCAGTGCCTTCTCGGGTTGATCATAGTTGCTGATGATGTCAATCAGGTCGATGCGCCAGGTACCGAAGCGATTCTGTGCCCACTGGTGCACGGCAATGCATTTGTAGAGGGCGAAATTATCTTCGGTGGTGGCGAAGTGATTTAACATCGAGGGCAGGTAGAGTGTCTCGGTATCCGTGTACCAGTGCTTTGCGGTATCCAGTTTTAGCCTGCGCCCACTCAGGCCGGTAATAAAGGGTTCGAGGATATTGCTGATGTCATCAAAGGCAATGCCGGTGAGTTTGTCTTCGGCGTGTTTGGCAACGCTTTCGAGTTCATCGAGTTTTTCAATAGCGCTATACAGGCCCTTGCGGTCAAATACATCGATTGCCTGGTTTAACCAGATCTCGATGGTTTCCAGGTCCATTAAATCAACCGCGCGTGGCAGGCGTAGGCCAAACTGGTAACCCAGGCCATGACTGGTGGCCGCACCTTTGGCGATTAATTCGAGCAGCCGGTCCTGGGTTTGAATGTCGAGGCTGGCGAGGTGCTGAATGCTTTCATCATTCAGGTCCATGAAGAATTCGTCGAGACGTTCTTCTATTTCCGCAACCGTAAAGGGGGGCAGGCTCACGGTTTAAAAAAGTGAGGTGCTGAGTTCATGCACCGCAGACAGCATGTCGGCATCATCGGTCAGGGCCTGCGAAATGGCGGTGTTGCAGGCGGTCACCGGTGCTATCCCGGCCTTGATTAACTTGGCCGCATGTACCAGTAGACGGGTGCTGGCACCTTCTTCGAGACCACTGCCTTTGAGGTTGCGTGTCATGTGGGCAAATTTCACCAGCCGACTGGCCAGTTCATCATCGATCCCGGTTTCATTTTTTATGATGCGTGCCTCCAGTTCGGCCGCAGGGTAATCAAACTCCAGCGCAACAAAACGCTGGCGGGTACTTTGTTTTAGGTCCTTGAGTACACTCTGGTAACCGGGGTTGTAGGAAATGGCGAGACAGAAGTCTGCGGTGGCTTCCAGTAGTTCGCCCACTTTTTCCATAGGCAGTACGCGCCGGTCATCGGCCAGTGGATGAATCACCACGGTGGTATCTTTGCGTGCCTCGACAATCTCATCCAGGTAACAGATGGCACCGTGGCGCACAGCACGGGCGAGGGGGCCATCGACCCAGTGGGTTTCACCGGCGGAGACCAGGAAGCGGCCGACCAGGTCGGAGGCGGTCAGGTCATCGTGGCAGGAGACGGTAATCAGGGGTTTCTGTAAACGCCAGGCCATGTGTTCCATGAAGCGGGTTTTGCCACAGCCGGTGGGGCCCTTTAACAGCACCGGGATCTGCTGCTGGTAGGCGGCGAGAAAGATGTCGATCTCTTCACCTATGGCCTCATAATAGGGCTCGTCTTTTATGAAATATTCTTCGGGTTTAACTACGCTAGCCTGTGTCATATGTGGTTTCTATACTAATTTTTGCGATTAATTATACGGTATAAGGTGTATGGGCATTCCCATAGTTTATGGGGTTATTGAGTTTAGAAGAAACATGCAAAAAACAAAGGCGCAAAGATTTTCCTGTTTTATTGCAGCACTACAACGGTGATTTCTTCACGGTCATGATAGAGCTGTTTCATGCGGATCTGGCACTTTAAACCGTGTGCCAGGCATTCCTCTTCGATGATGTCGCGGCATTGCTGCACGATGTCGTAGCGTTGTTTCATTGGCAGTTTTAAATTGAACACCGCATAGCGACACAGGCCCTCGCTGAGCCAGCGTGCCATCAGGCGACTGATGTGCAGCGGGCGTTCCACCATATCACACACCAGCCAGTCGACCGGTATTTCGGGGGTGAATTTAAAGCCATCCGCCCTGATATGGGTCACCAGGCCACTGGCCATCAGTTCCTCGTTCATCGCGCCATTATCGATGGCGGTGACACGCATACCGCGGTTCACCAGTTGCCAGGTCCAGCCACCGGGGCAGGCGCCGAGATCGACCGCGCTCATGCCATTTTGCAGGTAGCGCTGTTGTTCATCGCTACTGAGCATGGTTTTCAATGCCTCATCCAGTTTCAGCGTGGAGCGGCTGGGGGCGGCGCGGGACATGCGCAGGCGAGGAATGCCCATGGGTAATGGTGAGCTGTTGTTTGTATCAGAGACACCAATATAGAGTGCCGATGAACTGAGAAAGAAGATGTGCAGGCGCCAGCGGCTGCCGCTATCCATTAACCTGTGCTGCTTCAGTGCCTTGTTGAACAGCCCGGAAAATTTACGCGTGAAGGTATTGAGTTGCTTGCCGTCGTTGGTGTCCGGTGTCTCCAGCCAGCAATCATTAAAGGTGAGCCCGGTTTGCTGAATATGGGCGAGGAGCGGGCTGATGCGATCATCACTGGGCAGGTCTTTAATCATATCGAGTGCAAAGATCAGCTGGCGCGGGAAAATCAGCGCAGGATAGTGGAGCTGTTGCGTCAGTTGCTCCGGACCACTGGCCGACTGGGGATGAAATACCGCATAGCCCGAGTCAGCCTTGGCCTTGACGTAGCCATAAAGCCCGATGCGTTGTGTGATAGCGGAAATTTCGGCAGCGGCCTCTTTTTCGAAACCCGGCCGGCAGTAGAGAAGGATGTTTTGTAATGAC
>JAOUMO010000071.1 GCA_029881425.1 Gammaproteobacteria bacterium | reverse complement strand
GTCGCGGGCCGCTGGCGAGGCGGTGAACGCCTGGTTGAGGCGCCACTACTAAAGAATACTCTGCAGGGCGGTGAGCGCATGGTGATGGTGGATAATGAAGGTAAATCCGCAAAAAGCCTGTTCCAGCCGGTGGACTATTTCCCCGGCGCCACATTAATGGACGTCCAGCTATTTACCGGTCGCACCCATCAAATCCGTGTGCATGCCACCCACGAGCATCACCCAATTGCCGGTGACCCCAAATACGGTGACAAAACCTTTAATCAGGCATTGAAAAAAGCCGGCTTCAAACGCATGTATCTGCACGCGTACAGACTGGCCTTTAAACTGGCGAATACATCCTATAATGTCACTGCCCCCCTGGATGATGAATGGGCACAACTAATACAGCATTTAAAATCATGAGCAATACACCGAACCTCCCCTACAGGGCATTAATCTTCGACTGGGATGGTACCCTGATGGATTCTGAATCCCGCATTGTCAATTGCCTGCGCAAGGCCTGTGCCGATGTCATTGGTAAAGAAGAACGAACAGATAACGAACTGAAAGACGTAATTGGCCTGGGCCTGCGCGAAGCCCTGCTAAGACTCTATCCTGGCCAGGGGGATGAGCTGATCGAGACCATGGCAGAGAGCTATCGCAATCATTATTTGTACCATGATGAGACACCCTCCGAGCTATTCGATGGGGTTGAAGCCTTACTCGAATCACTGGAAAACCAGGGTTACTGGCTAGCCATTGCCACCGGCAAGGGGCGACAGGGACTGGACCAGGTACTCGAATACACCGGCCTGACCGATCGCTTTCATGTCACGCGTTGTGCCTCAGAAACCTTTTCCAAACCCCATCCCCTGATGCTGGAAGAGATCCTCGACAAACTGGGCATAGACGCACGCGATGCACTGATGATTGGCGACACCGAATATGATATGGAAATGGCACTTAATGCAGATATGGATCGACTCGCGGTAAGCTATGGTGTACATAGTCAGTCGCGGTTACTCAAACATAAGCCCATTGGCTGTCTACACGACATCTGTGAACTACCCGCGTATTTAAACCAATTACACCAGGACAATTAATATGACCGATCAGGATCCCAACTGGGAAAAAAGCATACTGGAAAAAATCGCTACGGAAGGTCTCAGGGAGCAGAAAAGGTCACGCCGCTGGGGTATATTTTTTAAACTACTGACATTCTTATACCTGTTTATCCTGATCGGCCTGTTTTACTCGGAGTCAGATGGTACGGATATTAAACCGGGCCAGAAACACACCGCTCTGGTTGACCTCAAGGGGATTATTGCGCCCGGTACAGAAGCCAGTGCCGATAAAATGATCACTAGCTTGCGTAATGCATTCAAAAGCCCGAATACGGTCGGTGTCATATTACGCATTAACAGCCCTGGTGGCAGCCCTGTTCAATCGGGTTATATCTATGACGAAATCCTGCGCCTACGCGCAAAATATCCCAGCACACCTCTGCATACCGTAATCACCGATATCTGCGCCTCGGGTGGTTATTATGTGGCAGCCGCTGCAGAACGCATTTATGCAGACCAGGCCAGTATTGTCGGCTCCATTGGTGTGCGCATGGATAACTTCGGTTTTGTCGATGCCATGAAAAAACTGGGCATAGAACGCAGGACATTAACGGCGGGTGAAAACAAGGCCCTGATGGACCCCTTCTCGGCCATTGACAAAAATGTTACCCAGCACTTGCAGGGCCTGATCAACAGCGTCCACAGCCAGTTCATCAATGCCGTTAAACAGGGCCGTGGCGATCGCCTCAAGGAAGTGGAGGGTATGTTCAGTGGCCTTATCTGGACCGGTGACCAGGGTGTAGAACTGGGCCTTGTGGATGAGCTCGGCAGCGCCAGCCTCGTTGCGCGCGAAGTATTCGGTACTGAACACATCGTCGATTTCACCATCCAGCCCGACTTTTTTGAGCGTTTCTCAAAAACCGTGGGGGTACAGCTGGCCAGTATCCTGAGCCAGAACAACCTGTTACCTCAACTACGGGTGAGCCCCTGATTTTTGCTTAAAGTAAGCTCGAAATTATCTTTAACAAGACAGTGATTTTATTAAATAAAAGCCAAATTTGTTCAGCCAGCTCGAAACTCGGCAATTTATGATCTATCCTTGCAATGGAATGCAATGTAATAAAAATAATAAATAACCGAATCATCGGGGGATGAATGAAACAGGGCTTTCTCACGAGCGACTGGTTTGCGGGCCTGGCCATCTGCACACTCGTTATAGTCCTCGGGAATCTGGGTAGTTTTGACCGACTGGAACGTGGTGCCTACGATCTGGGGGTTAGCTATTCCTCACGTACACCCAACGACAAGATTGCCGTCATCGCAATCGATGATTCCAGTATTGCCAATATTGGTCGCTGGCCCTGGCCCCGTGATATTCATGCCGCAATGCATAATATCCTGGGGAAGAGCGGTGCAAAGATCATTGGCCAGACCACCTTTTTTATTGACCCACAGATCGATCCCGGCCTGAAGCATATCCAGCAATTAATCAATTTTTATGCCGATAGCAGCCTGTCTACGGACATGACGGTGATCCAGAGACACCTGCCACCCCAGTTAAAGTCCCTGGAATTAGATCTGGGTACACTCGGACAAAAACTATTAGAAGCTGAACTACAGCTCAATACCGACCGCATACTCAGCCAGAGCCTGGAAGAAACCCGCAATATCATACTGGCCATGCATTTTTCAATTGGCACGCCCCATGGCAAACCGGATACCCAGCTGCCCGCTTACGTATCGCGTAATCGACTCACCAATATCAATAGCAACCTTGACATGAATCCCGAGGGTATAAACCCCCTGCCAACGGTCAACTCCCTGTTCCCGATTGAACAGATCGGTAAGGTAGCAGATAGCATGGGCTCTCTCACAGCCTATCCTGACAGTGATGGTGGTATTCGATCCGAGCCACTGGTGATCAACTATTACAACGAGCTTTATCCGTCACTATCACTCATGATTGCAGCCCGCAGCATGAACCTGAATGTGGCCGATATCGAGGTCAATCTGGGACAGGGCATTGAGCTGGGCGGACTACAGATTCACACCGACCCCTTCCTGCAAATGAACACCTTTTTCTACAATTCGAAAAAAATCGGTGGCGCCTTCCCGGTCGATTCATTTTATGACGTACTGCAGGGCAAGATCCCTGCCAGTAAATATAAAGACAAGATTGTACTCATTGGTGCGACAGCCACCGGTGTCGGTGACACCATGGTGACACCCATTGACTCGGCCATGGCCCCGGTACTGACACTGGCCCATTCGGTGTCCAGTATCCTCAATGAAGACTTCTTTATTGAACCCGAATGGTCACAACAGGCCATACAGGGTATTACTGCGTTTATTGCCATCTATATCATACTGCTGCTATCGAATATGAAAGCGGGCCTATCCGCCAGCCTGACCATTGTGCTGCTTGCCGGACTGCTGGGCACACACTTTATACTCATGACCAAATATGGCATGTGGCTGCAGTTAATGAACCCGGCGGTACTGTTAATTGCGGGCCACCTGCTACTCACCACCAAACGTTACCTGCTTACTGAAAAGGGCAAGCTCCAGGCAGATGCTGAATCCACGGAAAGTAATCGCATGCTGGGGCTATCACTGCAGGGACAGGGCCAGCTGGATGCCGCCTTTGAGAAATTCAGGAAACTACCCGCCAATAAGGAGTCAATGGAACTGCTGTACAACCTGGCACTGGATTTTGAACGCAAGCGCCAGTTCAATAAGGCCGCCTCTATCTATGCGGTTATCAAGCAGAATAATCCCAAGTTCCGCGACATCAAACAGCGTATGACACGGGCACAGATGATGGAAGAGACCGTCATCCTTGGCGGTAACGCAAACTCACCCGGCGGCACCCTCAACCTCAATAAGGATGGTGTCGAGAAGCCCATGCTGGGTCGTTACCAGGTAGAAAAAGAACTTGGCAAAGGCGCTATGGGTGCAGTATACCTGGGCAAGGACCCCAAGATTTCACGTGTCGTCGCCATCAAAACCATGGCCCTGTCACAGGAATTTGAAGGTGATGAACTACAGGATGTAAAAGATCGTTTCTTCCGTGAAGCCGAAACAGCCGGACGCCTGAGCCACCCGAACATAGTTACCATTTATGACGCCGGTGAAGAACATGACCTCGCCTATATCGCAATGGAATTCCTCAAGGGCCACGATATGGTGCGTTACGGTAAACCCGATGCGCTACTACCCGTAAGCAAGGTACTCAGTTTGATGAGTAAAGCCGCCGATGCACTCGACTATGCCAATAGCCAGAATGTTGTACATCGCGATATAAAACCCGCGAACTTAATGTACGAACCGGAAAGTGACACGCTGAAAATTACCGATTTTGGTATTGCGCGCATTACCGACTCCAGCAAAACCAAAACGGGCATGGTACTGGGTACGCCCTCTTACATGTCACCTGAACAGCTTTCCGGTAAAAAGGTAGATGGTCGCTCCGACCTGTTCTCACTGGGTGTCATGCTGTTCCAGCTAGTCACCGGACGCCTGCCCTTCCAGGGTGATTCGATGGCCACCCTGATGTATAAGATTGCCAATGAAAATCACCCGGCTGCGGACAGCATTCGCCCCGAATTACCACGTTGTGTTTCGATAGTGATTAATCGGGCACTGGCAAAAGACAGGGAAAAACGTTACCAAACAGGGGCCCAGATGGCCTCCGACCTACGAAAATGCCTGCAAATTGTCAACAAGATGAAGAAGGCCTGATACGATGAACCTGCGCGATAAAATCATTATTACAGGCCTGACCGACCAGGGACTGGTCAGGGATCACAACGAAGACAGCATTGGTCAATGCACTGAACTTGGCCTGGCCGTCCTGGCCGATGGCATGGGTGGACACAAGGGTGGTGAAGTCGCCAGTGCACTCGCCGTTGATACCATTCTCAGCGAGTTAAAAAAATCACTACCCGAAATAAAGACAGGGCAAACCGACAAAATCACAGGTTACAGCCTGGAAAGCATGGCCATAGAAGCAGCCATAAAAAAAGCCAACCTGGTCATTTTCCAGGCCTCGCAAAACAACAAACAATACGAAGGCATGGGCACCACTGTCGTCGTACTATTGTTTTATGATAACAGGTTAACGGTTGCCCACGTGGGTGACTCGCGGCTCTATCGTATGCGCGAGGAAACGCTGGAACAGATGACGCGTGATCACACCCTGTTACAGGAACTGGTTGATCGCGGCCTGTACACAAAAGAAGAAGCGCAACAGTCACTGAATAAAAACCTGGTAACACGCGCCGTGGGTGTTAATGCCGAGGTAGATATAGATTTGTTAGAAGATTTTGCGAATCCCATGGACATCTTCCTGATGTGCTCAGATGGTTTGAATGACATGATCGATGATCAGCTGATCGAATACACCATTCTTAACTACCGCCAGGACCTGAAAAAAGTGGCACGCGAACTGGTTAAACAGGCCAAGGATCACGGCGGCAAGGACAATGTATCTGCCCTGCTCGCCATGCCGGTTAAGACATTTTCCGCAAAAAATGGCTGGATTTCACGAATTTTTGATTTATTCTCTATAATTAAGTAATACATACTGGATATTAAAATGGCAACATTAGAATTAAACTTTAACGGTCAGGTCATTCAGGACATTCCTCTTAATAAGGAAAATATAACCATTGGCCGGAAACCCGATAATGATATCCAGATTGATAATCTGTCAGTAAGTAGTCACCACGCAAAAATACTTACCATTCTCAATGACTCTTTTGTAGAAGATATGGGCAGCACGAATGGCACCTACCTTAACGGCACATTAATAAAAAAGCAGGTATTGCAACATAATGATGTAATCAAGATTGGCAAACATGAACTGAAATACATTAATGAAGCCGCCAGTTCAGATGATGACTTTGAAAAAACAATGATCCTTAACCCCGGCGCTGAAGGCATGCCCGAGGACGCGGGTAGCCAGGCGATTGATCAGTCCGTTAGTAAAATTGCAGCAGAAATTGCCTCTGCAGACTCCGGACAGAACTCGAATGAAACAGCAAAGATTCGTGTCATCAACGGTACCAATAGCGGCGTTGAGTTGCCACTGACAAAGGTATTAACGACATTAGGCAAACCTGGCGTGCAGGTTGCTGCCATCACGCGTCGCCCTACCGGTTATTTCCTGATACATATTGATGGCGGCGACAGCAATAGCCGACCCAGCGTCAATGATGAAGAAATCGGCGCACAGGCACACCCACTGAATAATAATGACGTGATTGAAGTAGCCGGTGTAAAGATGTCATTTTTCTTTGAATAAACCAGGTTAAATACAAAATCACACAAAGAGTCGAAAAAAATATTCATCCTGAAACGCCACATCGGGATGAATATAATCGCGTACATACATTAAGCACATGCAAACCGCTATTGATCCGCTGCTAAAAATTAGTGTTTAGTTGCAGACCTGCTTTTATCTTTCAAATCAAATACCGCAATCGATTCCACATGGGCCGTATGTGGAAACATATCCATAACACCCGCACGGGTTAATCGATAACCAAAGTCATTCACCAGGATTTTTGCATCACGTGCCAGTGTTGCCGGGTGACATGACACATACACGATTCGACTGGCACCGAGCTTACCCAGGTAGTTCAGCATTTCCATGGCACCGGAACGTGGAGGATCCAGCAAGATCTTGTCATATTTCTGCTGCAGCCAGGGCTGACCTTTCAGGTCCTGCGATAAATCGGCCGCAAAAAAATCGACATTATTAATATCATTAAGGCGCGCATTCTCGCGTGCCTTAACTACCATCACTTCAGCACCCTCGACCCCGGTAACCCGTGCTGCCTGCCTGGCCATAGGCAAGGTAAAATTACCCAGGCCACAGAATAAATCCAGCACACTATCATCCACCTGTAAATCAAGCAGGGCCAGTGCATGGTCAATCATCGCCTGGTTTATTACCGGGTTAACCTGGGTAAAGTCAGTGGCCTGGAATTCTATTTTTACCTGTTGATTTTCCAGTCGATAAAATAATGGTGGTGGATTTTCTGGCCATAGCGCCTTAACCGTATTGATACCACCGGGCTGTAATGCTATCTGGATATTTTCTGCCTGTGCAAACTGGATTAATTTTTCTCGATCGGTAGCACTCAAATCCTCGAGGTGGCGAAATATCAATGCAGTTACATCATCGCTCACCGCCACTTCAATCTGCGGGATGGTCTGGCGTGCCTCCATCGACATGATCAATTCACTCAACTTATCCAGTCGCTCACCCACCGACGGATGCAGCACCTTGCAACTATCCAGGTTGGCAATATAGGGGGCGGCTTTTTCCCTGAAACCAACCAGTACCTTGCCCTTCTTGGCGACGTATTTCACCCCCAGTCGCGCCTTGTGGCGGTAACCCAGTACCGGGCCGGTGAGGGGTGGCATAATCTCACCCGGCTCCACCCCGGAGAGGTGCTGGAAATGATTTAACAGGGTCTGCTGTTTTGCCTCAATCTGATCGGTTTCATTCAGGTGCTGCAAACTACAGCCACCACAGATACCAAAATGCTCACAGGCAGGCTCCACACGCTGAGCAGAGGCCTTGAGTACCTCAATGGCCTGGCCCTCATCAAACTTACTACTGGTACGACTGTATTTAAACAATACGTCTTCACCGGGCAGGGCAAAATCAATAAATGTCACCTTGCCATCGATATGTGCAACGCCGCGACCCTCAGCACTTAACTCTTCAATATGAGCCGCAACCGGCTCCTGTGGTAGCCGTACTTTACGACGACGTCTTTGTTTGGACATGCTCTACTCTCATAAAAAATTCTGGAATTTCAATTACTCAAAAAATGGAATGATCAACCGGGAAAGACCCCGGTTGACATATAACGGTCACCGCGATCGCAGATGATCGATACAATCAGCGCATTTTCCAGCTGCTGGCTTAGCTTCAGGGCGGCGGCCACGGCACCACCCGATGATATACCGCAAAAAATACCCTCTTCACTCGCCAGTCGACGGGTTATGTCCTCGGCTTCCTGCTGGTTCACATCAATCACCTGGTCCAGTTTTGACTCATCAAAAATACCGGGCAGGTATTCTTTTGGCCAGCGGCGGATACCGGGGATACGCGAGCCCTCTTCCGGCTGCACACCGACGATCTGGATCCCTGCATTCTGTTCTTTTAAAAAACGGGCGGTACCCATGATGGTACCCGTTGTACCCATAGCGCTGACGAAATGGGTAATCAAACCACGGCTATCACGCCAGATCTCGGGGCCGGTAGTCTGATAATGCGCCAGTGGATTATCCGGGTTATTGAACTGGTCGAGCACCTTACCCTTACCATCTGCCTGCATCTGCAAGGCCAGGTCACGCGCACCTTCCATGCTTGCCTCAGCACTCACCAGTATCAATTCCGCACCGTAGGCCTTCATGCTGGCACGGCGTTCCTCGCTCATGTTATCCGGCATGATAAGAATCATCCGGTAGCCCTTGATCGCAGCCACCATAGCCAGTGCGATGCCCGTATTACCACTGGTGGCCTCGATCAGGGTATCGCCCGGTTGAATGTCACCGCGCGCCTCGGCATGGTTTATCATGCTTAATGCGGGGCGATCCTTTACCGAGCCGGCCGGGTTATTGCCCTCCAGCTTGACCATTAGCGTGTTGCTTGAATCACCCGGCAAACGCTGTAATCTCACCATCGGTGTATTACCGACAAAATTTTCCAGGGTAGGAAAATCATTCATAGCAAATTACTCACATATCGATTAAAAATTAGAAAAACTGCTAAAATCATAGATATAGCTGCCAACAGGCCATAAACATGGTTTAATCTGGCTTATTATCACACATTCAGGTGAACCCCAGAAATTTAAAGATGATTTTATGCGTCGATTGCTAACCTATTTAATCCTGTTACAGCCATTTAACCTGTACGCTGAAGCAGATATGCTGGCCATGCTGGGCACCGAAGACCTGTTTCATGACGAAATGCCGATTGTGCTCTCAGCCACCCGTTTATCACAGCCCCTGTCCGAATCACCCGTTGCCATGACCGTTATTGACCGGCAAATGATCGATGCCTCCGGTGCCCGCAGCATCCCGGACCTACTAAGGCTCGTACCCGGCATGCAGGTTGGGCATTTTGATGGCAACACGCCTGTTGCCGCTTATCACGGCCATGCCGGTGAAGACTCCAAGCGCATGCAGGTACTGATTGATGGGCGCTCGGTCTATGTACCCTCACGCGATGCCGTGCCCTGGTCCGATGTGATTATCGATATCGATGACATTGAAAAAATCGAAGTCATTCGTGGACCCAATGCGTCGACCTATGGCAATAACTCTTTTTTCGGCGTGATCAGTATTATCACCAAACACGCACTGGAAACCAGCGGCCATTATGTAAGGGTAAGAAGCGGCAGTAAAAACACCACCGATGCCCTTTATGAATTTGGTGGCCAGTCAGGGTATCTCGATTACCGTGTTACGGTCAGCGCGCAAAATGACGATGGTGCTGATTTTATCCATGACGATACTGAAGCCGATTCACTCAGTTACCGGCTCGACTACCAGATCAATACCCATAATAGCCTGATGTACAAAGGTGGCTTCAAGGAAGCCACACTGGGTGACCATGAACCAACACCCGATGAAGATCCCTTTGCGGCACACACCATAGAAAACCAGTCTGTGTTCCAGCAAATCAAATGGGAGCATCAATTAAAGAACAACAACAGCCTTACCCTGCAGTACTACTACAACATGAACAAGAGCCTCGAGGTTGCGTCACTGGGTTATTTTGCCCCGGCGAGTTTTGAAGTACCCAATAGCTTTGATTTTGTAGGCACTTTTACTGTTGATGAGCCCACTCTGGCTGGAATGTTAAGTAAGCCACCAACCTATCAGTTAACCTTTGAAGATGTAGCGATACTTGCAGATAGCTTACTCCCAGATAATCCAGGTGATGACCCGTTAACTCCCGGTGACTATGTACGATTCGACCCTTTCGATTTCATCATGACACTGGATATTAAATCTGAACGCCACGATCTCGAATTTAATCACTTCTACCAACCCAGTGATAATTTCAGGCTGGTCTGGGGAACCAGTGCACGCCTCGATATTGTTACCGCAGAGGGCGTTTTTCAACAGGCTAGTGAACAACGGCACGAGCTATATCGGGCATTTAGCCACGGTGAATGGGAATTTAGAGACGACTGGATACTCAATGCCGGTTATATGGTGGAATACAATGAAATTAGCGGGAACGACCAGGCCCCAAGGCTCGCGCTAATTCATCACCTGGATAACAACAACACCCTACGTATTGGTTTTTCAAAGGCCACGCGTACACCGACCCTGTTCGAAGAAAGTGGCCAGATTGTTTTCAGCCAACCCCTGACGCTTAATAATCAGGCCCTGCCCACTGGCCACCTTTTATCAGGCATCGACCCACTAACCTATACACGACTCATTGCAGATGGCAACCTGGACTCGGAAACCATAACCAGCTACGAATTGGGCTATATTGCAAAACTTATTGATAATAAACTGATTATTGATCTCAAACTATTCCGTGACTACACCAAGGATTTAACCGCCATCGAGGACAAGGCCAGTTCAACCCTGGCCGGGGACCTGAACACAGGCGAAATCGAAACCATTATCAACCAAAATGAAACAACCATTAGCGGTGCAGAAATAAGTGCTGATTATCACATCGATAAAACATTACGACTTTATGGTTTTTTCGCT
>JAOUMO010000006.1 GCA_029881425.1 Gammaproteobacteria bacterium | reverse complement strand
CTATGGCATGCTGTCGGATAAGTATGGTCGAAAGCTGATGATTACCCTGGGCCTGGTTATTTTTGCGCTGGGCAGCCTGCTCGCAGCCGGCTCAGAGAGTATTTATGGCATTATTATTGGCCGTGCCCTACAGGGTAGTGGTGCGATAGCGGCGACACTGATGGCGCTGGCGGCGGACCTGTCACGGGAAGAGCACCGGCTGAAGATGATGGGTTTTATTGGTGTGAGTATTGGCTTCTCTTTTGCGCTGGCCATGGTGCTGGGGCCCGTTCTCAGCAGTCACATAGGTGTGCCTGGGCTGTTCGTGTTTACTGCGGTGATGGCGGTGATGGCAATCGTCGTACTCTTTACGCTGGTGCCTGACCCCGAAAATAGCATTTTTCACCGTGATGCCCAGGCCGTACCCACCGAGTTCAGGGATGTGCTGGCCGACCACCAGTTGTTAAGGCTGAACCTGGGGATTTTTGTATTACATTTGGTGCTCATGGCCAGCTTTATGGCAATCCCGCCCATGTTACAGGGCGAGCTGGGTTTTGATGTGGCGCAGCACTGGAAATTGTACCTGCCCGTATTTTTGGTCTCCGTAGTTTTGATGGTGCCCTTTATCATCCTGGCTGAAAAAAGGCGTCGCATGAAACAGGTGTTCATTGGCGCCATTGGCACATTAATCATTGCTGAACTGGGGTTGCTGATACAGCCCGATACGGTTTTTCAGGTGGGTCTTATTTTGGTGATATTTTTCACCGCCTTTAACCTGCTAGAGGCCAGCCTGCCTTCACTAGTGGCTAAAATGGCGCCCGCTGATCGTAAGGGTACGGCGATGGGGCTCTACTCGAGCGGCCAGTTCCTCGGCGCCTTTGTCGGTGGTGGCATGGGTGGTTTTAGTTACCAGCACTGGGGTAGCGAAGGTGTATTTATTGCCTGTGCAGTAGCTATATGTGTATGGTTGCTGGCAGCTGTTAGCATGAAAAACCCACGCTACTTGAGTACCTACCTGCTAAACATAGGGCCGATTGAGCCAGCACAGGTTAATCCTATGATTTCAGAGCTGGTGTCGGTAAGGGGGGTTGCGGGCGCCAGTATCGAAGCTGGGGCAGGCATCGCTTACCTTAAGGTGGAGTTGCATGCCCTGGATGAAGCAAAATTACTCGAATTTTCGATTAATAAGTGACGAGGTGGCTGGACAATTTGTATGGTTGTTGTAATCATTGCGCAACCAAAATCGCATTAGACGAGATTGGTAAATTAGAATATATCGATAACTCAAACCCCTGAAAACACGCCGGATTAAATTTTCAGGGGCCTATCCCTTAGAGGTACATACAACATGGCACGTGGAATTAATAAAGTAATTATCGTCGGTAACTGTGGTAAAGATCCAGAGACGCGATACATGCCCAGTGGCGGTGCAGTCACCAGTTTGGTCGTTGCAACATCAGAGCAGTGGACAGACAAGCAGACAAATCAGAAACAGGAGCGCACGGAATGGCATAACGTGACCTTCTTTGGTCGACTGGCAGAAATTGCAGCAGAATATTTACGCAAGGGTTCACAGGTTTATATCGAGGGCAGCCTACGTACAGAAAAATGGCAGGATAAAAATGGCAACGATCGTTATACAACAAAAATCATTGCCAGTGAAATGCAGATGCTAGGTAGTCGTTCATCTGGTGGTGATTATTCATCATCACAGCAGGGGCAGAACGCACCATCGCAACAGCAGTCACAGAATAATGCACCACAACAACAGCCTGTTGCAGCAATGGATGATAGTTTTGATGATGATATTCCGTTCTAGTAAATAGATAATTAACAGACTATTATAAAAAAGCCCCTTATATCAGGGGCTTTTTGCCATAGTATCTTATAAAGTGTATGAATAAGAATGGCATTACTTATTTGTAAACAGGTTTAATGCTTCGATAAATTATAAAAATAAGTAGGCGTACTCAGTAAATATTTTCAGGAAACTTAGATATGTGCGGGATTGTAGGTGCAGTAGCAGAGCGTAATGTAGTGCCCATTTTGCTGGAAGGCTTAAGACGCCTGGAATATCGAGGATATGACTCGGCAGGTATTGCAGTAGTGAATGATGCAGCATGCCTGGAGAGGGTGCGTCGGCTGGGTAAAGTGGAAGAGCTGGCCAGGTCCCTGGTTACTCAGCCGATCAAAGGTGGGCTGGGTATAGCGCATACTCGCTGGGCGACACATGGTGTGCCTTCAGAGGCCAATGCCCATCCTCATATCTGTGATAAAAAAGTGGCCGTGGTGCATAACGGTATTATTGAAAATCATAATGCCCTGCGCCAGCAGCAGATGGCCAATGGTTTCAAGTTTACCTCGGAGACTGATACCGAGGTCGTGGTACACCAGATACAGTCTTACCGCTTAAAGGGCGATGATTTACTGGCAGCAGTAAAGCATGCCATCACCGACCTGGAAGGTGCCTATGCGCTGGGTGTGATTGCAGTGGACGAACCGGGGCGATTGATTGCGGCGCGTAGTGGTAGCCCGCTGGTCATTGGCGTGGGCTTTGGTGAGTATTTCATCGCCTCGGATGTGGCTGCATTATTGCCGGTGACGCAACGCTTTATTTTCCTTGAAGAAGGCGATATAGCCGATATTCATATCGATGCACTACAGATTTTTGATAAATCAGGTGAGCTCGTTGAGCGGGAAATACGCACCACTGAGTTGAGTATGGATGCGGTCAGCCGTGGCAAGTTCCGTCATTTTATGATGAAGGAAATCCATGAGCAGCCAAAGGTGCTGATGGATACACTGGAAGGCCGTGTTTATGATGGCCGTGTACTGGATAATGCCTTTGGTGCCGATGCCGCCGAGGTGTTTGACCAGGTCAAACAGGTACAGATTATTGCCTGTGGTACCTCGTATCATGCGGGTATGGTGGCGCGTTACTGGCTGGAGGCCATGGCGGGTATCCCCTGTAACGTGGAAGTGGCTTCTGAATTCCGTTATCGCAACCCGGTGATCAACAAGGATACGCTGGTGGTCACCATTTCCCAGTCCGGTGAAACCGCCGATACCCTGGCCGCACTACGCAAGCTCAAGGAAAACTGTCCCTTAAGTCTAGCTATATGTAATGTGCCGGAGAGTTCACTGGTGCGTGAATCACGCCTGGTGCTGATGACGCGCGCCGGTCCGGAAATCGGTGTAGCCTCGACCAAGGCCTTCACCACACAGCTGATAGGCCTGATGTTGCTGACGCTGGCATTGGGTCGTCGACACCAGTTAACTGAGGTCACAGAAAAACAGATTCTTACTGAGTTAAACGGCCTGCCATCATTGATTGAAAAAGTGATTAATACGGACCAGATTGAAATCTGGTCCGATAATTTCAAAGATACGCTGAATGCTATATTTCTCGGTCGTGGTGTGCAGTACCCAATTGCCATGGAAGGTGCGTTAAAACTCAAGGAGATCTCCTATATCCATGCAGAAGCCTACCCTGCCGGCGAACTAAAACATGGCCCATTGGCACTGGTGGATCCGTTGATGCCGATTATTGCCGTGGCGCCAAAAGATGGTCTGGAAGATAAGCTCAAGTCCAACCTGCAGGAAGTGCTGGCAAGAAAAGGTGAGGTCTACCTGTTCGCCGATGAACGACTCGATACCTCGGATCTTGATGGTGCCTGCCATGTGATCCAGGTGCCCGCGATTGCGGCCGAAGTGGCGCCCATTTTATATGCGGTCGCCCTGCAACTGTTTTCATATTTTGTAGCAGTGCGCAAGGGAACCGATGTGGATCAGCCGCGTAATCTGGCGAAGTCGGTGACGGTAGAGTAACTGGCTTATCTTTTTATGTCTTATCAGATAGGATACGAATTTCACGCTGGGGATAAGGAATAGTAATGTTGGATGATTTCAATGCTTTAAAAATGGCTGCATTAGCGCGGTAACGTGTTTCAAAATAATTACAGGTTGGTGCCCAGAAACGGATACCAATTAATATACTACTGTCTGCAAAGTTTTCAATTCCAACTTGTGGTTTCCTTTCGGTGCTCATGTTCTCAACAGTATTCAGTGCGCTGATGATAACAGAGACAGCCTCCTCCGGGTCGCTGTCATAAGAAATTCCAATAGTTTCTTCGGCTAATGTGTCACTATGTGAGTTACTAAGGACTTCACCGATAATATGCTTGTTAGGGATTGTTATTTCGACATTGTCTTCATCGTTTAAGATGGTATGGGCTAAATGAACTTCTTTCACTTGACCAATGACATTTTGTACGCGAATGGTATCACCTACTACAAAAGGTCGAGCCAGGATTATGTTCAAGCCTGCGCCATAATTAGATAACAGGCCCTGGGCAGCCAGGCCAGCACCCAGGGACAAAGCGCCGATTGCTGCGACGAAGGGTGTAACACTTATTCCAATTTTTCCTAATGCAATAACAGCAATCATCACGATTATGGCGATTTTTGTCGTACTGGCAATAAATCGAGTCAAGGTGATATCTAATTCTTTGCTCTCGCAGATTTTATAGACAAAGTTACTTACTTTTTTTGCGATAAAGATCCCTAAAATTAGAATAATAGCTGCACCAAGCAGTTGAAAGCTGTAAGTGACGAAATACTCGGTAATGAGCTTATATATTTCTTGTGCTTGTTGAAGTTCTTTTTCCATTTTAATGTCTCTCTAAAATAGTTTTGTAGGGCGTATGGGGATCTATATTTATTGGTTAAATACTAATTAATACCCCGGGTATCCCATCTATTTCATACTCGGGCGCGCACTCTATAAGTCGGCTGGCTTTAATGGATTTTGTGTTAACCAGGTGGTTTTTTATAGCTGAGCTACGTGTTTCGGCCAGTTTTTTAAGGGTATTTAATTTTTCTTTTGACATAGGGTCTTCTGCGGTTGTTTTGGTCTCGGTTGCTGCTGTCAGGTTTTTTGGCGCAGGAAAGAGAGTGTCTTTGTCCATCATGTTGCTGATGCCGCAAAGAGTTAAATGAATTCCTGGACGTTCAGTCATCAAGGTTGCAAGTTTGTTTAATTGGTCCTGGTGATCGGGGGTTAACGCGGCCATATTTGCTTCGAAGATTACTGGCTCGAAGTTAAGTGCAGAGGCAAGGTCGATTAGGGCGCTGGCAGTAAATATCAGGCCAAAAGGTGTGTAGTATTGAATAATAGATGATGTGATGGCGCTTGAGCTGGCTTTGATAATGGCATCACTTGGATCAAATTCTGGGTTAGCAACATCTCCATTAACAGGGATGTTAAGGCGAATAGTGTTATCTTTGTCGCGCAGTAAGGATAAAGAGCTGTTTAATGGAAAGCCAAATTCACTATTAAGTTCATCAGCTTCTTTTTTGCTTAATGTTTTTAGCTCAAAGTGATGTAAAGCGAGTTCAATATTGCTGTCAATAATTCCTTTTTTAATGTCAAGTTTCAGGTTTGTATCAAGTTGCCCACTTTTAATATTGTGCCCGATAAACTGCTTGGTATAAGGTGCTAGCATTCTTAGGTCAAGTCCAGATATTTCTCCTTTGCCTTTCACCGATATTTTTTTTGCTAATGGCATCAGGTCTGTTTCTATTTTAAAAGTGGCATGTTTATCAATCTTAAATGATACATTTGCATGGCTTAGAACATTGGGGGTATGGCTATCAAGCTTTTTAAATCCGATATCAATGGCGTGTATGTCTGTGGAAAAGGTTTCTTTTAGGCTGTTGTCGACAAAGAGGATGTGCTTGTCAGTATTGAATATGAATTCATCAAAGGAGAAATCAAAAGGCTCCTCATTGATTTTCACGGTGTCTTGTGCGGCAGGTTTTTGTTTTGTTTTTTTCGGCATCCATTTTGCAAAATCAGTTTTGCCGTTTTTATCAATATTCAAAAATGCTTGTGCCGCATTAAGTTTAATTGTGCCGAGTTTTAGGTTGTTCAGGTTTAAAAATGATATAGGTTGAATAGAAAGAAGATCAAATGCAACAAGTTGGGCGTCATTGGCTCCAGTGTTGTTGTTACGTTGCAATGCGGTCAAGTTGTTTATGTCGATTCTGGAGGCGTTTATGTTGAAAGGTGTCTGTATATTGATGTCTTGAATATCGATGGCTTTAATATCAAGTAAAGCAAGGTTGAGTTTATTGTTTTTAAGTACGATGTTATTTAATTTTAATGTCCCATTTACATGCAGCGGTGTTATCTCAGCAGTCTTGTCCTGTGTTGATGGTTTAAATTCTATACTGCCGTTCCAGTTAAGGCTGGCTAATGTGGCACAATAATCAACATCAGGTGTTTTTTCTTCATTGTGCTGCTGCAGGCAGAATTCAATGCCAGATAATTTAATGGTTTCTACAACGGCATTCCAGGGGGGGGAAGTGTCTTTATTAATGGTGGGCGTCTGTGTTTCTATCTGCTTATCGTTATTGGGTTTTATGACAAGGCCTGCAATATTCATAATCCCGTCTTTATAAAATGCTGCATCAGCTTTAAGCGTGTCAATTTCTAAATTTTTGATAAAGGCGGTCTTGTTAAGTAGCTGCTTCCACTGCCAGGAAGCCTTAAATTTATCGAGAGAGAAATTTTTGCCAGTTGAGCTTTCGCCTGAAACATTATTAATAGCAAAAGAGCCATTAAATAAGGCGATTTCAATTTTACCAATTTCAATCTTTATATTGTTTGAGTCAAACCAGTAGTGAGCGCCTATTTTTATGGCTGTAGGTAGTAATGCTCTTATAATTGCGAGGGTTATGATGATAATAAATAATGAAAGCAGGATTCGTGCTTTTAAGGGGTGTTTTTTAGAATAGGATTTATAGTCATTGATTAGATGCATGCGATAGTAGCCTGATGTGCACGGGATATCTAAATAATACAGAACACCTCCTTTATTTACTATAGCTGTTATTGCGCTATTTATAGAGTCAGAATAAAGATTCTCTATTAATCCTGGGCCTGTGATGTAAGTGCTAAAGGGATATTCAAGTGCCTTGAATGTTTTGATCTGGCTATGATTAGAAAGACTATTTAGATTTTTTGTACTTTGAAACCTGATCCTGACACAAATTCCCTGGATAAGCTTTCACCTGTTCTTAAGAATATTTTAGACAGAAAGCTACGTATATCAGTGTATATGGAGGGTAAGTTCACGATTAAAATTTGAGCAATGGACTAGAGGTTAATATTTTCAGGAAATAAATTCATCGCTGGTCTTGATCGCGCTGGTAACAATAGCTCCTGCAATAATGGCGATGGCCAGGTAAATGTATGAGAGCTTCATGGGCTTGTTCTAATTATCTGTAATTAGAAAATAACAAGCTGGCTGGTAGATGGCTTATTAAATAACTCGCTCATCCCCACCATCAATAGGTAGTTGCGCCGCCAGTGTCTTGGCAAATAAAGGCCCGCACATTTCAGCCGTTAGTTCGGCGACATCGTGGCTGGTGACTTCGACTTTCATCACGTTACGTTTTTTGTATTCATCCACTGTAAGGCCATAGGATGCGGCACGGGCAGCGAGTATCTCATCGGTCCAGATGGCGGTATCGAATACGGCGTTGGGGTGTAGTTCATTGATGCGGATATTGTCCTGTCCCCATTCCAGTGCCGCGACGCGTACCAGCTGGTTGAGTGCTGCCTTGGAGGCCGAATAGGCGGCGGCGCCGGGGCCGGGCGCGGGGACATTTTTTGAGCCGATGACTACGACGCGGCCACTCCTGGGTGCCCGTTTGAGTAACGGGTGAGCGAGGCGCATCAGGTTAAGGCTGGCGGTGAGATTAATATCCAGGGTCTTTTGCCAGACCGCCATGTCCATGGCGTCGATGCGGGCACTTTTGGGGAATATGCCGGCATTGAGTACCAGCATATCGAGGCCGCCAAAGTGGGTGACGGCCTGATCCAGTGCCTGTTCAATGGCAGTGTTGTCGCTTACGTCGCAGACCAGTCCAAGGAAGTCCATGCGCTCGTGTAGCTGCGTAATAGCGGGGTTAATATCCAGGCCGACTACGGCGGCACCCCTGGCCAGTAGTGAGTCAACGCAGGCCTTGCCTATACCCGAGGCGGCACCCGTGACCAGGGCAATTTCGCCGCTAAACATGGGTGCCTTGCCGGATTTGCTGAGTTTGGCCTGTTCAAGGTCCCAGTACTCCACATCAAAAATGTCCTGTGCCGGTAGCGCCTGGAAGCAGTCCAGCAGGCTGGCGCGTTCGATAATGTCCATGGTGTGCAGGTAAATATCATGCACGATCATGGCATCCTTCATTGAGCGACCCAGGGTGCAGAGTCCGAGACGGGGGTCGAGGATGACGCGCGGTGCGGTATCGAGGATGGTTTTGGTCTCACGGGCACTGGCGGCGTGTGTCTTGAAGTAGTCTTCATAGGCCCGACTATAGGCCTGGCTGTCGCTGCCCAGCATCGGCAGGCGCTTGGTACGTATTACGTGATCCGGGGTTGCCGGGCCCTGTTGCGAGATCGTCGCCAGGTCATCGCGACCGGTGAAGGACAGGGTGCGTGCATCACGGCGGCTGTGCATCACCAGGGCCTCGCCACGGGTATCTGACACCTGTTTGCGCAGGTCGGCCAGTTCGAGGCGGTCGGGGGCGATGGCCGATGCGGTTCCTGTGGCTAGCTGCCATGCATCCTTGTCCTGTAGAAAGGCCTCGGCCATGCTGACCAGCTCAATCATGCGCTCATAGGACTCCCGGGCGGTTTCGGCAAAGGAAAAGATGCCGTGATTCATCAGGATCATGCCCCGGGTGCTGTCATTGGCCTGTTCGGCAAAACATCTGGCGCAGCTTTTTGCCAGGTCAAAACCGGGCATTACATAAGGGACTATGACCATGCTATCGCCATAGATCTGGCGGATATGCTGCAGGCCGTTGGGGGTATTGGTGATGGTGACGACCGCATCCGCATGGGTGTGGTCCACGTATTTGTAGGGCAGTATGGCATGCAGTATCGCCTCGACAGAGGGCGTCGGTGCCGAGGCCAGGGTCATGTGGGTCTTGAGTTCATTCACCATGTCCGGGTCAGAGAGCTGATCCAGTTGGGCCAGTCGTTGCAGGTGATCCAGCCGTACCGGGGCAAAACCGGGGCGGTCGATGGTCTCCAGGTCCCAGCCGCTGCCTTTGACATAGAGCAGTTGCTCGTCTTCGCCGAGGATATTGCGCTGGCTGATTTTGACCGAGGTATTGCCGCCGCCATGGAGTACCAGTTCGGTATTGCGCCCGAGTAACCGGGAGCTATAGACACGCAGGCCCAGTTCATCGGTGTAGTTGGCGGCTTCAGTATCGTTCCACAGGCTTTTCATGGGGTATCCCGGTCATTTTTAGAGATGGATGATCTTAACTTACCTGTGGGTGAGGGTATAGATGCCCTGGGATTTTATCCGCGATTCGGTATATCCGTGGTTTTCTGGGTGTAATCAGCTATTTGCCGTGGTAAAATTTCAGGTTCCTTTTTTTGAAAACATGCTTTATGGCTCGCAAGTTATACATCAAAACCTTCGGTTGTCAGATGAACGAATACGATTCGGCAAAAATGCACGACGTGCTGGCTGCCTCTGAAGAGATCGTGCAGGTTGCCAACCCGGAAGATGCGGACATACTGTTGCTGAATACCTGCTCTATTCGTGAGAAGGCGCAGGAGAAAGTATTTTCCCTGCTGGGGCAATGGAAAAACTGGAAACAGCAGAAGCCAGGCCTGGTGATCGGTGTCGGTGGTTGTGTTGCCAGCCAGGAAGGTGATGTGATTCGCCAGCGTGCACCCTATGTCGATATGGTGTTTGGCCCACAGACCCTGCACCGTTTGCCTGAAATGCTGAACACGGTCGAGACCGATCATCATTCAGTGGTTGATATTTCCTTTCCTGAAATCGAAAAATTCGACAACCTGCCCGAGCCCAAAGCAGAGGGTGCGACCGCCTTTGTCTCTATCATGGAAGGCTGTAGCAAGTACTGTACCTTCTGTGTCGTGCCCTATACCCGGGGCGAGGAAATTTCACGCCCGTTTGATGATGTACTGGCTGAAGTCGCCAAACTGGCACGACAGGGCGTGCGAGAAATTAATTTACTGGGCCAGAATGTAAATGCCTATCGTGGCGAGATGCATGACGGCGAAATCGCCGACCTTGCATTGTTAATCCATTATGTTGCCGCAGTGGATGGTATCGATCGCATTCGTTTTACCACCTCGCACCCGGTTGAATTTTCTGATTCATTAATCCAGGCCTATGCGGATGTACCTGAGCTGGTGAGTTTTGTACACCTGCCGATACAGAGTGGTTCGGATCGTGTACTGGCGGCGATGAAGCGCGGCCATATGGCAATAGAATATAAATCGAAAATTCGTCGCCTGCGTGAAGTGCGTCCGGACATCACCGTATCATCCGATTTCATTGTTGGTTTTCCTGAAGAAACAGATGCGGACTTTGAACAGACCATGCAGCTGATCGAAGATATTGGCTTTGATCACTCCTATAGTTTTATCTACAGTGCCCGGCCCGGTACACCGGCTTCATCAATGGATGATACGGTTGATATGGAAATAAAAAAACAGCGCCTGGCCCGGTTGCAAAAACGCATTAATGAAATGGCGATGGCGATTAGCGAGAACATGGTTGGCAGTATCCAGCGCGTGCTAGTCGAACGTCCGTCACGTAAGGATGAAAAACAAATGGCAGGACGTACAGAAAATAATCGCGTTGTAAACTTCGATTGTGAACAGGATATGGTCGGTTGTTTTGTCGATGTCAAAATAACCCAGGCCCTGCCCAATTCCCTGAAGGCTGAATTTGTATCTTTGTCCGACATTGATGCAAAACGCCTGATTGCCTGATCTGAATTCCCTGATAAAACTTACTATGCTGAGCTTATGACTGAAAGTCTGGATATTGATTTAGTTCCCGTTGATAATGCCCGCCTTGCGAATTTATGTGGCCCGCTGAATGAACACCTGCGCCAGATAGAATCACGCATGGGTGTCGAAATTAATAATCGCAACCACCATTTTAAAATCATAGGTGAAGCAGATGTTGTGCCGCAGGTGGCTGAGGTATTAAAGGGGCTATACCGGGATACGGGCGAAGACGTAATAACATCGGCCAGTGTGAACCTGTATCTACAGGATTCCGGTCGTGAGCAGCTACCCGATGATATCGAGTTTGATGCCAATCAATGGAGCCTGCAGTTACGTAAAGGCACTATTAAGGGGCGTGGCCCCAATCAAATAAGTTATTTGCGAAATATCCTGACCCACGATCTTAACCTGGGCATTGGTCCGGCAGGAACGGGTAAAACCTATCTTGCGGTTGCCGCTGCAGTAGAGGCACTGGAAACTGAAAAAGTACGACGTCTGGTTCTGGTACGTCCTGCGGTGGAGGCGGGTGAGCGACTGGGTTTTTTGCCGGGTGATATGGCGCAGAAAATTGATCCCTATTTACGACCTATGTATGATGCACTCTATGAAATGTTGGGTTTCGAGCGCGTCGCAAAATTAATCGATAAAAGTGCCATTGAAATTGCACCGCTGGCCTATATGCGTGGACGCACATTAAATGATGCCTTTATTATCCTGGATGAGGCCCAGAATACGACGCGCGAACAAATGAAAATGTTTTTGACGCGTATCGGTTTTGGTTCAACGGCGCTGGTGACCGGTGACGTGACCCAGATCGATTTGCCAAGGGAAACACAGTCAGGCCTGCGCCATGCCATTGAGGTGTTAAAGGATGTCGAAGGTGTTGCCATGACATTTTTTAATGCCCGTGATGTGGTTCGCCATCCGATGGTTCAGCGTATCGTTAGGGCCTATGACCATTTCGAAAAAAATGAGAAATAAAATGCCAGTCAAACTTGATGTGCAGTATGCAGAATCACAGGATGAACCTCCGCCGAGGCAACTGTTGGAGCAATGGGCGAATCTCGCGCTTTGTGATGACAGGGAAGTAGAAGTCAGTCTTCGTATTGTCGGTGAAGAAGAAAGCCAGTCACTAAATCATAGCTATCGCGGTAAAAATAAACCAACCAATGTTTTGTCCTTCCCGATGGACATGCCAGAAGAATTTGGTGTGCCGTTATTGGGTGACCTGGTTATCTGTGCGCCAGTGGTCGAGCGTGAGGCTGTCGAGCAAAATAAATCATCGCAGGCGCACTGGGCGCATATGGTGATACACGGCATGTTACACCTCCAGGGTTATGATCATATAACCGATGCCGAAGCTGATGAAATGGAAAGCCTCGAAACCAGGCTTGTGCAGCAGCTTAATTTTCCTGATCCCTATCAAAATGTTTCTGCGGAAAACAACAAATCATGAACGATCAAACAAATGATACGCAGCTGTCATTGCTGGAAAAAATGAGTCGAATTTTCCTGAAGATTCCACACGATGGTGATGAACTGATTGCGGTTCTGCAGACAGCGCAAAAGCGTGGGCTTTTTGACCTGGATGCACTCACCATGATTGAGGGTGTGCTACAGGTTGCTAATACACAGGTGCGTGACATCATGATCCCCAGGGCGCATATGGTTGTGCTGGATGAGAAAAACAGCCATGAAGAAATGTTGCCGGTAATTAATAATTCAGGCCATTCCCGATTTCCTGTCATCGGTGACAACCGTGATGAGATAGTCGGTATACTATTGGCCAAGGATTTATTGCATTACTGTGACGAGGACAGGCGAGAAGATTTTGATATACGGGATATTATACGTGCACCCTCGTTCGTGCCGGAAAGCAAACGTCTAAATGTACTGCTTAAAGAATTCCGTTCGAGTCGAAGCCACATGGCTATAGTGGTGGATGAATATGGTGGTGTGGCTGGCCTGGTGACCATCGAAGACGTGCTGGAGCAGATTGTAGGCGATATCGATGATGAGCATGATGTGGAAGATATTGGCAACATCAGGCGGCTGGGTATTAGTCGTTATTCAATCAAGGCACTGACGCCCATCGAAGAAATAAACGAACGTTTTAGTAGCCAGTTTAATGACGATGAATGTGACACCCTGGGTGGCCTGATTATGAAGCATCTTGGACATTTACCTAAACGTGGTGAAACTATAACGATTGGTCATTACATGTTTAAGATTATGAGCGCAGATAGCCGACGTATTAAACAGGTGCAGCTCGTCGTCCTGCCTTCGACACCAGAAACTGCCGAATAATTGCGTGTGCAGGCAGCGCACAGGATAATGATGGCAGGCTTTCTAAATAACGATAATAAATATGGGCGGCAGTTACTGGACCTGAGTGCACTGCTTGCCGGCCTGGCCTTACCCTTTGCCTTTGCGCCCTATCATATTTCGCTTCTGCTTTATCCCCTGCTTGCCTGGTTGTTTGTTCTATCTGTAGATCAAACACCGGCCCTGGCCTTTCGTCGGGGCTGGTTGTTCGGCTTTGGCTGGTTTGCCCATGGACTGCACTGGGTGTTTTATAGCCTGCACAATTATGGCGGTTCCCCCTTTGTATTAACGATTATTATTGTTTTGTTGCTTGCCTCAGTGCTGGCGCTTTATCCTGCACTGGCGCTGTATCTGGCACGGCGATTTTTTAAAACATCGACACGACTTTATTTATTGCTCGTGCTGCCACTGCTGTGGTTGCTCTCTGAATGGTTAAGGGGTTATTTCCTCACCGGCATGCCCTGGTTACAAACCGGTTACTCACAAATTGATACACCGCTGGCCGGTTATGTGCCACTCGTGGGTGGCCTGGGTGTCAGTGGTCTGGCCGCATTTATTGCCGCCTTACTCGCCCTGTCTTTGTTTGATAAAAAGTATCTCAAGCATTGCTTAATTATGTTGCTGCTTGTTGTGGTGGCTGGTTCTGGTTTGCAACAGCTTGCGTGGACATTCCCCGTCGGTGAAAAGATTAAGGTCAGCCTGATCCAGGGTAATATTCCACAGGACGAGAAATGGACCTGGGCCATGCATGAGCCAACGCTGGCCATGTACAGGGCCCTGACCAATAAAAATCCACAGAGTGACCTGGTGATCTGGCCGGAGACGGCGGTGCCCGATTTTGATCATGCCGTGGTCGATTACCTGGAGCTGATAAGGCAGGAGGCGAAAGATCAGAAACGCGATGTCATCCTTGGCATATTTATCCATGATCAAACCAGTAATCGCTATTACAACAGTGTCATGAGTATGCGTGGTGGCCAGTACCAGAAACGCCACCTGGTACCGCTCGGGGAATACTATCCGTTCCGTAGTTTATTATTGTTTCTCAGGCAGTGGATTAATATTCCCCTGTCCGATGTTGACTCGGGCCCTGAAGAGCAGGCAATGATTGAAGTGGCCGGGCATAAAGTAGGCATTAGTATCTGCTTTGAAGATGCCTTTGATCGTGATGTATTAAAAAGCATACCTGAGGCCACAATGCTGGTGAATGTCAGTAACGATGGCTGGTTTGATAAGTCACCTGAAGCGGCACAGCATCACCAGATCGCACGTATGCGTGCACTGGAAACTGGACGTTACATGCTGCGCTCAACCAATACAGGTATATCGGCCATTATTGATGCCAAAGGTAAAGACGTCGCCGTGGCGCCCTGGTTCGAGCGTTATGTGTTGACTGCCGATGCCCAGCCCCATGCCGGACAGACACCCTATGCTGTCTGGAAAAATTATTTATCCGTTTCTGTTTCGTTCGTAACACTGTTACTGATTTATTTCAGGCGTAAAATTTAATGCGCCCTGTTGTTTGTTGAGGAACCAGCTTAGAATTTGTATTGAACCAACAGTCGACTGGTCGTTGATGTGGTGTAAAAGAAAACGCAAATGAACGCAAACAGCGCAAATAAAAGCGAGCATTAAATTAATGCTTGTGCCTACCTGGCATCTTTCAGCTTTGTTCAGGATGATAATAAAACAATATGTCTTTATTTGCGTATATTCGCGTTCATTTGCGTTTTCGTTTGCTTTTAAAGTCATCAAATGATTGTTTCTTGCTAGATTGATACCTGTTTTTTATCAATTTAACTAGCACTATCTCATGTTCAACCCAGAGTTTTATATAAATACAGCAATTGCTGTGTAATCTTTAAACATTCTGCACCCCTTTTCAAAATACCATTACAGTTTTATCTTACTCGTGGACCTGATGGGGTTGCGTGTTGGTGTAACTCGTTTCGTAACCACTATCCTGTTTCAGGCAGCGAATATCATCCAGCACGGCACGTTGATTGGGTGGGTTTAACTGGCCAAATAATTCCAGTAGTTCGGCCAGGTTGTCATCATCGGTGTAGAAAAAGGCCGTAGGCACCTTAAGTACATCGGCAATTTTCCTGGCCAGTGGGAATTTCGGTTGGTGGGTGCCGCGTTCGTACTGGTTCATTATGGCGCTGGCATTGGACTCCTCTATACCGGCCAGGATGCCGAGTTTTTTTTGCGACAGGCCTGCTTTTTCTCGGGCCTGCTTTAATCGTTTGCCAAAAGGTGATGTCAGGGTCATTGGTTGCTCCAGGTGCAGCTTGAATCCATAGAGCTAAGACTTACCTAGTTTTTCCTGCTTGAATACTAGGGAAAACATAGTATACTAGGTTTTCCCTAGTCGCGGTAGTTGGCTCTCAATCAAAAAAATGAAAGGCGTCGTTATGGATAAATCAGGTAAAACGCTGGTACTGGAGACACGGTTTATACTGCACATCCTATTGGGATTGGCGGTAGTGGATGAGGATTTTGATGATCTGGCGAGACAAGAGATCGTCCATTTTCTCTCGATGGCTAAGGCACGGGTTGATAAACTGAGTCTGGATCTGAATAATACAGGTCATCCTGACAGCCATTAGCGCATTTTAAATTTCTGCACGACGGAACTCATTGTACTGGCACTCGGGGCAGGGTGGGATCTGCCCCGTGGTTTTGAAATGAATGAGCCTGGAGCACCTGGTGCAGACCAGGCTGCCGGGGCCCGTTATCTCGCCCGTGTGGTACATACTGATTTCACAGGCCGGGCGGGAAAATTGTTCCAGTTCCAGGCGCGTCCTGTCGGCTACTGAAAGAAACAGCTCCAGTACTTTTTGTTCAATAACATCGATATCCAGCATCAGCCATTCACTGAACTCATGGCTGGTTTCCATCAGGTATTCCGCGGCATCATTGATGTCACGTTTAATATAGTTACCGATTTTATTGGCCTCTTCCGCCGTGATCTCATCCAGGTGTATGGCCTGTTTCTGGGCCATCTCAATAGCCTTCTGAAGTGTTGGTACAGCACTATGCTCTGCGGTTTCAATGGCATCCTGTATGCGGGCCATCATCTTGTTGTAGGCATCTATCAAGGAATTGTCATTTTGATGTTGTGCTGCAGACATTCGGTTACCTCTCTAAATCGACTGCTGAGTTTCCTTGCTCATGTTAGTGATGTATCCTTCCCTTTCCTTTTTATAGCTCAGATTTAACCAATCTGTTTGAAACGACGTTATTGAGATGCAAGAGACTTATACTCCACAGGAAATAGAACAACAGGCCCAGGCTTTTTGGCAAGAAAATCAGACATTTAAGGCTGTGGAAGACGAAGGCAGGGAGAAGTTTTACTGCCTCGCCATGTTCCCCTACCCCAGTGGGCGCCTGCATATGGGGCATGTGCGTAACTACTCCATAGGCGATGTGATCTCCCGTTATCAGCGTATGCAGGGGAAAAATGTATTACAGCCTATGGGCTGGGATGCCTTTGGTCTGCCGGCGGAAAATGCGGCACACAAGCATAAGGTTGCACCGGCTAAATGGACCTATGAAAACATTGAGTATATGCGTGGCCAGCTACAGCGCCTGGGTTTTGGCTATGACTGGGATCGCGAGCTGGCAACCTGTCGCCCCGAGTACTACCGCTGGGAGCAATGGCTGTTTACCAGGTTGTATGAAAAGGGCCTGGTCTATAAAAAGAATGCGATGGTCAACTGGGATCCGGTCGATCAAACGGTACTGGCGAATGAACAGGTTGTCGATGGTTGTGGCTGGCGCTCCGGTGTACCGGTCGAGCGTAAAGAAATCCCCCAGTGGTTTATGAAGATCACCGATTATGCCGACGAGCTGCTGACCGAGGTCGATAAGCTGGAGGGCTGGCCAGAACAGGTACGTACCATGCAGCGTAACTGGATTGGGCGTTCAGAAGGGGTTGAGCTCCAGTTTGCGGTTAGCGGTGATTCACCCCTGACCGTCTATACCACCCGTCCGGATACCCTGATGGGTGTGACCTATGTAGCAGTGGCCGCAGAGCACCCGCTGGCGCTTAGGGCTGCCGAGTCCAATGCCGAACTCAAGGCCTTTATCCATGACTGTAAAAATATCAAAGTTGCCGAAGCGGATATGGCAACCATGGAAAAACTCGGTATGGATACGGGTGTTAAGGCCCTGCACCCGGTAACCGGTGAAGAAGTACCGGTGTGGGTGGCGAATTTCGTACTGATTGATTATGGCTCGGGTGCGGTTATGTCGGTGCCGGCACACGACCAGCGTGACTACGAGTTTGCAAAAAAATATGGCCTTGGAATCCAGCAGGTGATTTATCCGGCCAGTGGCGAATCCTTTGACCTGGAGAAAGCCGCCTTTACCGAAAAAGGCGTATTAAAAAACTCGGGTGCCTTTGATGGCAAAACCTCGGCGGAGGCCTTCGAGGCAATTGCCGACTTCCTGGCTGCCCAGGGTAAGGGCGAAAAGCAGGTGAATTTCCGCCTGCGTGACTGGGGTGTGTCGCGCCAGCGTTACTGGGGTACGCCAATACCGATTATTAATTGTGATAGCTGTGGTGCCGTGGCGGTACCCGAGGACCAGTTGCCGGTGACCCTGCCGGAGGATGTCATGTTTGGTGATGATGTCGGCTCACCGATCAAGAAAATGCCCGAGTTCTACGAAACGACCTGCCCCAAATGCGGCGCCAGGGCCGAGCGTGAAACCGATACCTTCGACACCTTTTTTGAATCCTCCTGGTATTACGCGCGGTTTACCTGCCCTGATGCCGATAGCATGCTGGATGAGCGCGCCAATTACTGGCTCAGTGTCGACCAGTATATTGGTGGTATCGAGCATGCGGTATTACACCTGTTGTATGCGCGTTTCTTCCACAAGTTGATGCGCGATGTGGGGCTGGTCAAAACCGATGAGCCCTTTACCCGCCTGTTAACCCAGGGCATGGTACTGAAAGACGGTACCAAGATGTCCAAGTCGAAGGGTAATACGGTTGATCCACAGGGCCTGATTAATGAATATGGTGCCGATACAGTTCGTTTGTTTACCATGTTTGCTGCGCCACCGGAGCAATCACTGGAGTGGGCCGATTCCGGTGTGGATGGTGCCTCCCGTTTCCTTAAGCGCTTATGGAAACAGGTGTACAGGCACGTGTCTGCCGGTGCTGTAGAGCCGCTGGATAAGGCCGCATTGAGTGAACAACAAAAGGCGTTGCGACTGAAACTGCATGAGACCATCAAAAAAGTCAGTGATGATATCGGTCGACGCTACACGTTTAATACCGCCATCGCCGCGGTCATGGAGCTGTTAAATGAACTCGTCAGGTTTAATGATGATTCGGCACAGGGGCGTGCAGTAATACAGGAATCACTGGATGCCATCGTACTGCTGTTATCGCCGATCGTGCCCCACATTTGTCATGAGCTCTGGCAGCAGCTGGGTCACACGACATCGGTTATTGATGAACGCTGGCCCGATTGTGATGAATCTGCGATGCTCAGGGATAGCATAGAAATGATCGTGCAGGTGAATGGAAAGTTACGCGCGAAGTTGCAGGTCCCAGCCGATGCCGATAAAGACGCGGTAGAAAAACTGGCCATAGACAATGACAATGTAAAGGCCCATACCGATGGCAAAACTATTCGCAAGGTGATTGTGGTGCCCGGTCGACTGGTGAACCTGGTGGTGAGTTAATAGCCTGATGCAAAGACGCCAATCTAAACTGTTGTCAGATTATTTTTATAAACAATTTTCCAGAATTGTTTTGCTGTCGTCTTTTATGCTCGTTTTAACGGCCTGCGGTTTTCATTTGCGTGGCGCTTATAAATTGCCGGAGCAGATGCAGCGGACCTATGTGCAGGCCGAAAATCAGAATAGTGAATTAATTCCTTACCTGAAACGCGCGCTACGATCCAGTGGTGTGCAGCTGGCAGAGTCGCCGCAACAGGCAACGGCCATTCTCCACCTGAGTCATGAAAGCCATAATAAACGTGTGATATCAGTCGACTCGCAGGGGCGTGCGCGTGAATACGAACTGAGTTATGGTGTCAGTTTTGAACTGAGTTCAGATACGGATTTTGCTGTCAAACCACAGCGGCTCCAGTTGCAGAAGGACTTCCTGTTTGATCCCGAAAATGTACTCGGTAAGGATCGGGAAGAACAAATGTTAATCCGGGATATGCAGTCGGACATCGTGCTCCAGATAATGCGCAAACTGGCTGTTAAAAACTAATGAAGCTTCGCCCAGACCAGCTTGTGCAACAGCTAAAAAAAGGCCTGCAGCCGATCTATTTTATTTGTGGCGATGAGCCGCTGCAGGTGATGGAGTCGGCCGATGCCATTCGCCGTGCCGCAAGGGAACAGGAATATACAGAGCGTGAAGTACTGGATGTCAGTAATAACTTTGACTGGTCGCTGTTTCTCGATGCGGGTAACAGCATGTCACTGTTTGCGGAAAAACGTATCCTGGAACTGAGGATGCCTTCACCCAAACCGGGTAAGCAGGGTTCGGTTGCACTGGTTGATTATGCGCAGCGACCGGCCGATGACACCGTGTTGATTATTACCACGGGCAAGCTCGAAGGTGCTACAAAAAATAGTAAATGGTTCAAGTCGCTCGACCAGGCGGGTGCCATCATCCAGTGCTGGCCCATTGCCACGCAGGAGTTGCCTCGCTGGATCGGACAGCGTATGCAGCTGAAGGGTATGCGTCCCAGTGTCGATGCCATCGCGCTGCTGGCTGATCGTATCGAGGGTAATTTATTAGCGGCAGTGCAGGAAATAGACAAACTGTATCTGTTATTCGGTGAGTCAGATATTGGTCTTGAACAGGTTACCGAATCGGTTGCCGATAGTTCGCGTTACAGTATTTATGACCTGGTGGACAGCGCACTGGGCGGTCATAGTGTACGCACGGCAAAAATTATTGGTGGCCTGAAAAATGAGAGTGTCGAGCCGGTACTGGCGCTCTGGGCATTGAGTCGTGAAGTCCGCAACCTGGCATTCATCTCGGAAGCGGGTATGACCCCGGATGCCGCGATGATGAAGCTCAGGGTCTGGGAAAACCGTAAGCCCCTGATGCGAAAAGCACTGGCACGGCATACACCCGCTCGCTGGAAATTATTTTTAAAACGCTGTGCAAAAATCGATAAAGTTATCAAAGGTGTTGAGCAGGGTCGTCCCTGGGATGAACTGCTTATGCTCAGCACGCAAATTGCACGTTAGGGGCCTGGCCCTGTCTCAGACACTAAAATTAGGAAAATAAGAATGAAGAAATATCATGTATATGGCATTGGTAATGCGTTAGTCGATATGGAATTTGAAGTTGAAGATAGTTTCCTTGAAAAAATGAAGGTAGATAAGGGCCTGATGACCCTGGTGGACGAGGCGCGCCAGCATGAGCTGATTGCCGACCTCGATATTTTTGAGGGCAAAAAGGCCAGTGGTGGCTCCGCCGCTAATACCATAATTGCCGTGAGCTACTTTGGTGGTAAATCATTTTATTCCTGTAAGGTGTCCAATGATGAGCTGGGTGATTTTTATGTCAATGACTTACAGGCTGCAGGTGTGGACAGTAACGTGGGTGATGGGCGCAAAGACGGGGTTACCGGCAAATGCCTGGTGATGGTGACACCGGATGCAGAACGTACCATGAATACTTTCCTGGGTATTACCGAGACCTTTTCTGTCGATGAATTACACCAGGATGCACTGCTGGACTCTGAATATCTATATATCGAAGGTTACCTGGTGACATCACCAACAGGGCGACATGCGGCTATTGAAGCGCGTAAGATGGCCGAGGAGGCTGGCGTGAAGACGGCGCTGACCTTCTCTGATCCGGCCATGGTGCAGTTTTTTAAAGATGGCCTGAAAGAAATGATTGGTGAACGCGTGAATTTATTATTCTGTAATGAGGCCGAGGCAAAAAGCTGGGCAGGTACCGATGACCTGCAGCAGGCCATCGAGTCGATTAAAAATATAGCCGATACCTTTGCCATTACCCTGGGCGGCAAGGGTGCACTGTTGTTTGATGGTAAGCACCAGATCGAAATTTCGCCGCATACGGTTAAGGCGGTAGATAGTAATGGTGCAGGTGATATGTTTGCGGGTGCCTTCCTGTACGGTATTACCCAGGGTCATTCTTTTTATGAGGCGGGTAATATCGCCAGCCTGGCTGCCGCAAAAGTAGTGGGCCAGTTTGGGCCGCGACTCAATGCGGCGGCACATAAAGAGGTACTGGATATAGTTATGGGCTAAATAGAAAGCGGGTGGTCCTGTAAATAAACCACTAATTGTCTAGGGTTTGTAGAAATTAGTTCATGCAGATAATAGGAAAATTCCAATTTAGGGCTATTATTAATGGAGATCAATAAAATACAGTGTTCGTAAGCTGGGCAGGGTATTCGGCAACCTCGGGTTAAGCAATATGGATAAACGAAAATCACCGCGACGAGAAGTATCTCTCAAAGTTCGACTGGATTATCAGTCAGGTTCGCCGCTTATTGTGCAAACCCGCGATATTAGTGAGGGTGGTTTATTCCTGATCCTGGGTGATATATCACGACCGCCTATTGGTGAGGTGGTTACGGTTGAGGTGCTAGATGCTGAGGCTGATATAAATGCCTTCCCCAGTTCCGAGGCTGTTGTGGTGCGAGAAGAGTCAATGGGTATAGGTCTGGCCTTTATTGAAATGGATCTGGATTAACGCAATAGGTTTTCTGCTCAGGTAAATGAGGAATTTTTTCGGGTGACTGATAAGCGACAGAAAGAAAATAAGCAAGGAACCAAGCAGCCCCATGCTGAGTTGATAGAAACTATGCTGTCAAAACTGGAATTGTTCTTTTCCAGTCATATAATTCCTGTGTTTGAAAAGGCGGATGAGATTTTATTCGAGTCAGCGAATTCTGCCGTGAATATGGATGACCAGAATCGTAAATTTGAGTTTATGACCGATTTGCGAGTACAAAAAGTCGCTATTGTTAAAGCATTTATTACGGATATGAGCCTGTACCTGCGGCCATTGACAGAAAGCAGGGAATTACCCAAAAAGAAAAAGGCCAAGGAAGATAACCAGTTGGGCCTGATTGAGCAGGACGAAATGGATGAAATGGTATTGCTTACTGGCATTAGCAGCAAGATGGCAATGAACCTGCAGGAAGAACTGTCACACCTCGAGGCCCGCCTGCAGCACCTGGGTTTACAGAATCAACATATATTCCACCCTGAAGCCCTGCAGCCCAAACATATCTGTGATGCATTCCAGCAGGCGCTCTCGTTTACTGAATATGACAACAAGAACAAAACCATGCTCTATAAGCTGTTTGATGAGGAAGTCATTAAGCAGCTGAAGGGCCTGTATGATGAATTGAATGAACTAATGATCGAGGCGGGCATACTGCCGAAAATCGAGCTAATGGGAAATATCAAGCGTGAAAAAAATCGTCCGACACCCTCCGTACCTCAGCCGGAGGATGTGGTGGATGAGCCGTATGATAATTCTTCTCCACAACAGGGTGGCCAGGCCTATGCGCCACAGGGGCCCCGGCGAGCATTTGGAAGTGGGCTTTCGGCTGCTGGCTCACCTGCGGGTGCCAGTGGTGGTACCCTGGGTGGTGCTGGTGCCCAGTCCCCAGCGGGTGCGTCGGGTGGCGTAGCCGCGGGCACCCCTGACGAAGGCTTTACTGCCGGCATGCCCGTGGGAGAAGTCAGGCAGAATATCCAGAATTTTATTGGTGGTAATCCTGCCGATTCCGATAGTGCGGTGAGTTCTGGCGGCTCTATTGGTGGTGGCGTGTATTATTCGCACCATGATGTGCTGTCTGCTTTGAGTACCTTGCAGGAAACAGTACAGGCGTCACCTGAAACCAGGCTGGAATTTAATGCCAGTGCAATCAAGAAGGCTGTGCTGTCCACTATTGGGGAAAAGCAGGGTGGCACGGTTACCAAGCGGGTCAATCAGGTATCTGAAAAGACCATTGATTTCATCAAGCTGATCTTCGATGCCATTATCGAAGAAGAAAGCATTACTGATACCATAAAGGCCCTGTTGCTGAGCCTGCAGATACCGATTATTAAAGCGGCCATGCTGGATTCGGACTTCTTTGTTGATGACCATCACCCTGCCAGGCAGTTACTGGATAAGCTTGCCGAGGCAGGTGTCGGTATTACTGATCATAGCGACCCTGTTTATATCGATATATCAAAAATTGTGAACACCCTGTTAAGGGAGTTCGAGGAAGATATTGGCGAGTTTACAGTTGCGCTGGATGCTTTAAACGCGCTGACAGAAGAAATTTACGAGAAGGCACGCGAAAAAGAAGAAGAAACTCATAAAGAGGTGCAGCATGCCTATGCACGTAATATCGTACTGCAGGAAATTCGTAAAATTACCCTGGGCCAGGAGTTGCCCCGGGGCGTTCGTTCGCTGGCGTTAAAAGTCTGGCCCAGCCTGATGTTTAATCACTTCCTGCGTTACGGTAAGGCCAATGACGAATGGGTCGAGTTGTTGATGATCCTGGCAAAAATTATTGATAGCGTTCAGCCCCTGCTATCCCAGGCCGACCTCGAAGAGCTGGGTTTAACCCGTGAAGTGATTGTGAGTACGGTAAGGAGCAAGCTGGAGAAGAGTCGTCGCCCCAGTGACGTGGTTGCTGAGGTCATAGAGGGCCTGGAACAAACCTATGAAACCCTGATGCAGACAGAAAACCTGCCAGCCGCTGATGAGCTTGAATCTGAAGACGTACCTGCCGAGACAGAAATGGAGGGCGTTGAGCCCGAGACTGCGGATGATCAGCTGGTCGCAGAAGAAACAGAGGAAGTAGAGGAGGTAGAGGAAGTAGTAGAGGAGGAAGATACACCCCAAAGCATAGCCAAACGTAAAATGGATATGTTACCTGCCGATGTCCAGCCCGGCGCATGGTTTATTGTTTATAACGGTGAAGATAAACCAGTACGCCGATTGAAGCTCGCGGTTATTTTAATCCAGGATGCCTCGCTGGTGTTTGTCGATCACCTGGGTAATGTGGTGATAGAAAAAGATTCCGAAGAATTTGCCAATGAGCTCAGCACGGGTTTATCGGGTATTATCATGCAGCACTCTGTCTTCGATCATGCATTAACCAGTGCCCTGGGTTCAATCAATAGCACCAGTATTAAAATATCCTGAATATACTGGGAGCTTTCAGCCTATTTTGCCATATCCCGATGACCTGAAAGGCGTTATGATTCAGGTCTTTAGCCTTGAATTAAATTTGTAGCCCAATGATTGAAGATATCAAAACCTATATGCAGACCGTTGGACAGCGAGCCCGAGCCGCCGCTGTACATATGTCCCGTGCCGAAACCGCTGTAAAAAACCAGGCACTCATGATTATTGCCGATGCCATCGATGCCAGTGCTGATGCCCTGAAAGCCGCCAATGCAAAGGACCTGGATGCGGGTCGTGCCAATGGTCTGGATGATGCCATGCTTGATCGGCTGGCACTGGATGATGCACGTATTGCGGGTATGTCGGAGGGTCTGAGACAGATTGCCTCACTGCCCGATCCCGTGGGTGAAATCAGCGATATGGCCTACCGCCCCAGCGGCATACAGGTCGGTAAAATGCGCGTGCCCCTGGGCGTGATCGGCATCATTTACGAATCACGTCCCAACGTGACGGCCGATGCGGCAGGTCTCTGCCTGAAATCCGGTAATGCCACTATTTTACGTGGCGGCTCCGAAGCCATACATTCTAACCAGGCGGTTGCAGCCTGTATTCGCCAGGGGCTGGTCGAGGCCGGCCTGCCAGCAGAGGCCGTACAGGTCATTGAAACCACCGACCGGGCTGCCGTGGGTGAGATGATAACCGCACGAGACTATGTCGATGTGATTATCCCCCGAGGTGGTAAAAGCCTGATTGAACGCATCAGTAATGAGGCCCGCGTGCCCGTTATTAAGCACCTGGATGGTATCTGCCATGTCTATATTGATGACCGAGCCGATACTGAAAAGGCGCTTAAAATAGCCATCAATTCAAAAACCCATCGTTACGGTGTCTGTAACGCAATGGAGACCCTGCTGGTGAACCAGGCGGTGGCGGCGACGGTGCTGCCTGCACTGGCTGATGAGTACAGTGCAAAAGGCGTTGAACTACGCGGCTGTGTCAAAACCCGTGAGCTGCTAAGTCAGATCAATGCAGCGACGGATGATGACTGGGATACGGAGTACCTGGCGCCGGTACTGGCGATAAAACTCGTGGACTCAATGGATGATGCGATTGCGCATATTAATGCCCATGGTTCCCACCATACGGATTCGATCGTGACCGAGGATTACACCAGGGCGCGCCGATTCCTGCGCGAAGTGGACTCCAGTTCGGTAATGATCAATGCCTCCACCCGCTTTGCCGACGGCTTTGAATACGGCCTGGGTGCAGAAATTGGTATCAGTACCGACAAGATCCACGCCCGTGGCCCGGTCGGCCTGGAAGGGCTGACATCATTGAAATACATTGTCCTCGGTGATGGTCATATCAGGGTTTAATTGCCAGTGCGCCATCGGTCGTTTGAAGGGCTATGTGTTGTTATGCCCACTCTGCCTGTGTGCTGAACAATGAAGCTGACTGGTATTTTGGGCGGCACCTTTGACCCTGTGCACTATGGTCACCTGAGGCCGGCACTGGAAATCATGCAGGCCCTGCAACTGGAGCAGGTCCGTTTCCTGCCCAATAATGAGCCCCCCCACCGCGCCGCACCTTTCCTGGATAAAGATACCCGGTGCCAGCTGGTTGAACTGGCGATAGCCGATGTGCCCGGTTTTGAACTTGACCAGCGGGAGCTATTGAGGGCGGGGCCATCGTATATGGTCGATACGCTGGCCGAGCTGAAAAAGGACTATCCGGACCAGGGCCTGTGCCTGATCATGGGGATGGACGCCTTTGGCGGATTTACCCGATGGCATCGCTGGCAGTCTATACTCGAACTATGTCATCTGGTGATAGCAACACGTCCCGGCGTGCCGATCCCCGATTTTGCAGCAGACCAGCCCCTGATCGATGCGGCCATGGCCGGGGATGCTGCCGCATTAAGCCGCAGCCAGCAGGGGCAAATCCTGTTACAATCCGTAACCCTGCTGGATATTTCCGCAACCCGTATACGCCAGTGCCTGTTAAGCGGGCAGAGTATTCGTTACCTGGTACCCGAACCTGTAAGAGAGCAACTTGAAAACCGATATGCAATTTAATGAATTGAAACAGCTGGTGATCACCACCATAGAAGACATGAAAGGTGAAAATATTGTTGAACTGGATGTGAAAGGCAAAACCAGCGTCACCGATTTGATGATTATTGTTACCGGCACCTCCAGTCGCCATGTTAAATCCATAGCCGAGAATGTGTTCAGTGAAACCAAGAAGGCGGGCGTACAACCCCTGGGTATGGAAGGTGAAGTGGAAGGTGAATGGGTCCTGGTTGATCTGGGTGATGTCGTAGTACACGTAATGCAGCCCCAGGTGCGAGAATTTTATGACCTGGAAAAATTATGGAATTTTGATGATAAGGCCAAGCAGGAACGAAGTGCAGGTTGAGGCGACCTGCCCATGGGCGTAAATATTAAAATAAAAAATTGTTTCCAGTCGTCATTATTGTGTGAGTTAGATGAAGTTTGTATCCAGCGCCCCTGCGCCAGTTTTTTCATTCAATGAATTTATTTGCGGACTTATGTTGTTCCCGTTCCCCTGAGACATAAACCACATGAAAATAAATCTACTTGCTGTAGGCCAGAAAATGCCTGCATGGGTTGAGCAGGGTTATACAGAATATGCCCATCGCCTGCCCGCAGAGGCACGCCTGGAATTGAAAGAGATTGCAGCGGGTAAGCGCGGTAAGAATGCCGATATCAGGCGCATCCTGCAGGATGAAGGTCAGCGTATCCAGGCGGCCATTCCCAAAAACTCACGTATTGTTGTGCTCGATGTTAAGGGGCGCCCCTGGAGCACGGAGCAATTATCAGGGCGCCTTGGTGAGTGGATGCAGGGTGGTCAGGATATAGCCCTGCTGGTCGGCGGTCCCGAGGGGCTGTCTGACGAATGCCGCGAACTCGCCGATGAGCGCTGGTCCCTGTCGGCACTGACCTTCCCGCATCCACTAGTACGGGTGATTGTTGCCGAGCAGCTGTATCGCGCCTGGACCCTGTTAAGAAACCACCCCTATCACCGTAGTTGATGATGAATACAGACACCCCGCAAATTATACTGGCCTCCGCATCCCCCCGGCGAGGCGAGCTGTTGCAGCAGATTGGTATTGCCTATGAGGCCCTGCCGGTCGATATCGATGAGTCGATGCAGGGTAATGAGGACCCTGAACAACACGTCTGTCGGCTAGCGCTGGAAAAGGCGCGGGCGGGTGCAGAAAAAAGCAGAACTCGACTACCGGTATTGGGCTCAGATACTATAGTTCTGTTAGATGGTCGCGTCCTGGGTAAGCCGGGGGATAAACAGGATGCTGTGGCCATGCTGTCATCACTGTCCGGTCGTGAGCACCAGGTGTTGAGCGCCGTGGCCATGGTGCAGGGCGATAAGAGCCAGTGTCTGTTGAGCCGCAGCAAAGTAAGATTCAGCAGCCTGAGTAGCGGGGATATCGAGGCCTACTGGGCCACGGGCGAACCGGCCGACAAGGCTGGTGCATACGGTATACAGGGGCTGGCCGCGCAGTTTATTGAACGACTGGATGGTAGTTATTCAGGTGTTATGGGCTTACCCCTGTTTGAAACGTCACAATTATTAAAAGAATTTGGGGTCAAAATCGCAGGCCATGAGTAAAGAAATACTAATTAATGTCACCCCGCAGGAAACCCGGGTCGCTATACTTGAAAATGGTGTCTTACAGGAGCTGTATATCGAGCGCAGCCGTAAAAAGGGCCTGGTCGGTAATATCTATAAGGGCAAGGTCTGCCGGGTGTTACCGGGTATGGAGGCCGCCTTTGTCGAGGTCGGCATGGATCGCGCAGCCTTCCTGCATGTCTCGGACATAACGCCCCATGCATCACAGAAAGAAAATGGCGCAGAACGGCCCTCCATTTCATCCCTGTTAAGGGAAGGCGAAGACATCCTGGTACAGGTGATCAAGGACCCTATGGGCACCAAGGGTGCCCGTTTAACATCTCATATCACCATTCCTTCTCGATACCTGGTATTCATGCCCAACTCAGAAAATGTCGGTGTATCCACGCGCATAGAAGATGAAGCTGTACGTGAGCGCCTGCGCAATATGCTCATGGACCATGAGGCGCTGATGGGGAAATCCGGTTATATCATCCGCACCGCGGCTGAATCTGCCACGGCCGAGTCGATGCGACAGGATATTATTTACCTGAATAAACTCTGGAGCTCTATCAGTGAACGGGTAAAAACAACACCGGCGGGTAAAGTGGCACATGAGGACCTGCCGTTGTCGATGCGTGTATTGCGTGACATGATCGATGAGGATCTTGAAAAAATCCGTGTTGATTCGCGTGAGACCTGGCGTCGAATGACGGAGTTTGCAAAAGACTTTGTCGCTGAATCAAATATCGTGATCGAACATTATCCTGGTGAACGACCTATTTTTGACCTGTATGGTGTCGAAGACGAAATACAGAAAAGCCTGGATCGTAAAGTACATCTCAAGTCGGGTGGCTACCTGATCATTGACCAGACCGAAGCGATGACAACCATCGATGTCAATACCGGTGCCTTTGTCGGTCATAGAAACCTGGAAGAAACAATTTTTAAAACAAACCTGGAGGCCGCGCAGGCGATAGCACGCCAACTGCGATTAAGGAACCTGGGTGGCATAGTGATTCTCGATTTTATCGACATGATTGAAGAAGATCATCGGCGCCAGGTATTGCGCGCACTTGAGAAGGCGCTGGAAAAAGATCATGCCCGCACCCATGTGTCCGAGGTTTCATCCCTTGGTCTGGTCGAGATGACGCGCAAGAGGACACGTGAAAGTCTTGAGCATATATTGTGTGAACCCTGCGCAACCTGTAACGGTCGAGGTTCAGTGAAGACAGCAGAAACTGTTTGCTATGAACTGTTTCGCGAGATTTTGCGTGAGGCCCGGCAGTTTGATGCACGCCAGCTGCTGGTACTGGCGGCACAGGATGTTATCGATCTCCTGGTGGATGAAGAATCGACCAGCATGGCCGAGCTTGAGGATTTTATCGGTGTTCCCATTAAGCTACAGGTGGAAGCACTATATACCCAGGAACAATATGATGTAGTTATCATGTAGTTACCAGAAACTAATCGTTGAACAAAACATTGGTCATTAAAAGTCACAGGCTTCGCGCAAAACTCATTACTGTAACCGCAGTCGCAATTATTTTTGTTGCCGTTGTGTTTAGTGTATTTCGCTTTGCTATTCCTTATATTCCTGATTTTAAAAATAACATCGAACAGACCCTGGGAGAGAAACTGGGGGTGGTTGTCGAAGTTGGTTTTATTGATGCCGATATTTACTGGTTGATACCCCACCTTAAATTACTTGAAGTTAATGTATACGAAAAGGAAAACGGTCGGCATTTCCTGCATTTTGATGAGATAAGCCTGAGCCTGAACTGGCTCGACTCAGTACGGCACTTAAAACCCCGCCTGGGTTTTGTTGCATTAAGTGGTGTAGACCTGGATGTCGTACGGAAATCTAATGGCCAGTTTGAGCTGCAGGGATTTGCGATGGGCTCATCCGGCACTGACAACCCTGATGTGGCGATGTCAGAATTTATGAATGTGATTAATGATTTGTCTTTTTATGTCATGGATAGTCGCTTGCGCTGGACGGATGAGATGAATAATAACCAGACAATTGATTTGAGGCGTGTAAATATTACATTTCTCAACCAGGGAGGCAGGCATGAAGTGGCGCTCGATGTCGAATTGCCGGCAATATATGGCCAGCATTTACAGTTGTTAAGCCAGTTTGATGGTGACCTGAGTCAGCCGGATACATGGCGTGGTGAGATTTATTCAGGGTTCATGAACCTGAGGATAAAAAAGTGGATTGATGACTACTGGCAATATGTTGATTTTACCGCATCGGGTCGGGTCGATGGGGATTTGTGGATAGGCTTTGAGTCAAAAAAAATAAAATACATTAGTAGTTATATTGATGCCAGTGAGCTGTCTATCCATTATCTGGATGATGATATCCGCACATGGAATATTGATTACCTGACAGGTAATTTTCGCTGGCAGCAAATCCTGGGTGGCTGGACCTTTGATGCACGCGACCTGGATATTGGCCATGATAGTGGACGTTGGCCCTTTCCAGCAGCATTAACAGTGGCAATGGATACAAAAGAACAAGTTGTTGATGTGCAGGCCAATTTTTTACGTGTTGAAAGTTTGTCATACGTTACAGGACTGGTTAACAGTATGTTTGCCGTGGATGGCTTTGACTGGCAGTCAGACGTAGCAACTTATAATCCCGTTGGCGATTTATTTGATTTCCAGTTAAACATTCCACTGGAGCACCCCGAACGTTTTAAAGTGAATTCGCGGTTTTATAACATGGGTTATACATCATCCAGTGATGCGCCATCCGTTTCCGGCCTGGATGGTGTGATCGAGTACGATGGGCAGGGCACCCTTTTGAAACTCGATAGCCAGGATGTCGTACTTGATTTTAATGGTCTTTTCCGGAATCCAATGGTACTCAGTGAGTTATCGGGTGAGCTGGGTATTCACCATGTGGACAGGGCCTGGCAGTTGACATCAAACTATCTGGATATAAGGACGCCGCATATCGAAACACGTTCCAGGGTCGATGTTGTTGTTCCTGATACCGGACCCGTCTACATGGATATGGTGTCAGAATTTCTTCGTGGTGATGCCGCTTTTACCGGTCAGTATTTACCTGTTGCTATCATGAGTGATGAGGCGGTTAACTGGCTTGATAAGTCAATTGTTAAAGGCGATATCTCCTATGGTGGATTCGTGTTCCATGGGAACTTTGACGATTACCCGTTCGACCAGGGTGAGGGTGTCATGGAGGTGTTGTTTAACCTGCGAAACGCGACACTGGATTATATGCCCGATTGGCCGCCGCTAGAAAATTTATGGTCCATGGTGCGTTTCTATAATAAATCCATGACGATAGAAAAGGGCAGAGGAAAAATATTTGATGCTGATTTTTTAAATACCCGTGTTGCAATAGAGGATTTTTCTAATTTACATGTGGCTATAAAGGGTGAGGTGATATCGCCTTTGAGCGAGCTGCTGGTGTTTGTTGATAACAGTCCACTAGAAAATATTCTCGGGTCCTATATTACGAAATTACAGGCAGAAGGCCAGTCCAGGTTGGCGCTTGATATCCAGATACCTGTTGATGGTGATGGAGAACTAACAGTAGACGGCCTACTGGATTTTAATAAAAATGAAATTTTTTTCCCGCGTGAGAAATACCGGATAAAGGACCTGAATGGGCAGCTGAAATTTTCGGAATCATCTGTTGAGGCTAAAGGCCTCTATGCCAGCCTGGGTGATTCACCAGTGGGTATAGATGTAGAATCAGTCAATGGCGCTGATTCACCGCTTACACGAATAAGCCTGGATACCTATGCCTCAATAAAAAGTCTTCTGGCACCTGTGCCAGTCCTGGAAGATTACCTGCAGGGTAAGTCCGAGTGGAAAATTAATATAGATATCCCATTAGTAAGAAAAAACAGGGCTAATAAACTTGATATTCTTGCCATGTCCGACTTGAAGGGGGTGAGCTCTGTATTGCCCGGTTCTTTTGCCAAATCACGGAAACAGTCAGGTAAGTTTAATTTTCATCTTGCGGTAAAGGATGATGATAGCCTGGGGATAGACCTGGCCTATGGCGGGCAGTTTGACCTGGGCCTGGAATATAGAAAAGACAAATGGTTCGTGAATATTGATTCAGATGTTATCAAGGGGCGTTTAAGGATGGCCGATTCAGTTAATTATCCCATTAGCCTGAATCTTGATTATCTAAATCTGTCTGCTTTTACAGGGGCTGGTTCGAAATCAACGGATAAGCAGTTAAAGCCCGTGGACATACCATCGATAGAATTGCAGGTGGCGAAACTGGACTGGAAACACTGGCAATTTAAGGATGTTAATCTACAGACACAAAAAACACAGAAAGGAATGCAGATCGATCACCTGGAATTGCATGGCCCTGCGGTCAGTATTCTGGCGAGTGGTAGCTGGGATTCGGGCTGGCGTTATCCGCATACCACAAAACTTAAATTTAAAATAACGAGCACCGACCTGGGGCGGTGCCTGAGCACACTGGATATCACTAAAAGTATTATCAAATCGGATGGTAGTGCAGAAGGTGCGTGGACCTGGCATGCGGCGCCTTATAACTTTAGTTGGGAGCTATTAGAAGGCCAGTTAAGCTTTAACCTGGATGATGGTAGCCTGCGAGATATAGATCCGGGTGCCGGCCGGGTACTGGGGCTGTTAAATTTTGAAACCCTGTTGTCTTTTGATTTTGGCGGACAGGTGGCTGAAGGCTTTTCATTTGATGAAATGAAAGCCAGTTTTGTATTTGCAAATGGCATGGCAACAACTGAAAATTTTGAAATCGAGGGTAAGGCTGCGGATGTTAGTC
>JAOUMO010000141.1 GCA_029881425.1 Gammaproteobacteria bacterium | reverse complement strand
CTCAGGGGGCGTATAGGTATGTTGGCTGAAGATTATAATATGGCGATAGAGGTGTTTCCCAAATACGGCAATACCGCAACCGTTGCCGCTGTTGCCACGGGTGGCCCCGTGTTAGGCGCAGTCGTACACTACTTCCAGAAGATAGTTGGGCTGGATACTGTCGTTGGCCATAAGTATTCAGTTACCGGTTCATGGGATAAGCCAAGGGTGGTGAAGATTGCCCAGCCCAAACCCAAATCCAGGCCAAAGTCTTCATCGAGTGATTTTGATAATGATTTGTAGATTAAATTTTATTACGCGTATCTTGCTGGTCTTTGCTATTGCGCAACCTGTCGTTTATGCGGGCTCAACTGATTTTATACTCAAGGCAGAGCAATGGGATATGCCGCGCCATGGCGAGATGTTACTCAGGCAGCCACAACTAAAGGCGGTCGCCTTGCTCTGGGCCAGTACCCCGGGTAGTCGTATCGAGTTGCGCTACCCGGGCGGGGAAGAGGGTGAGCTGTGGGTGCAGGAGCTGGTGGACTGGCTGGTCGCACTGGGTATTCCATCGAGTGCACTGGTCAGGCAGCCGGGTAGCAGCGCCGAGGATGTTATACAGCTGGTATTGCTGGGTGCAAAATAGCAGATTTAAGTCACGCGATCCTATATGTATGATTTAGAGGCTTTTTTCAGTATATAATCGTGAACAGTATAAGTTGGTACCAGGCCCTTGCCCGGTACCTTCAATCCAGGTTTAAAAATTTCAGGTTTTAAGAGGAAAAACAGGCATGAGTAAAGTGGCTTCTATTCAAATGGCTTCGGGCCCAAATGTACAGGCTAATCTTGATGGGGCTGCAAAACTAATTGAAGAGGCCGTTTCACAGTCTGCCGAGCTCATTGTCCTGCCAGAAAATTTTGCTCTAATGCCCATGACGGAGCTCGAGCGCGTGGGTTATGCGGAAAAGCCCGGTGTCGGTATCATGCAGGATTTTTTGCATAATCAATCGAAAAAACACGGTATCTGGCTAGTGGGTGGAACCATACCGATGAAGTGTGATGTGAAAGGTAAGGCCTATTCAGCAAGCCTGCTGTTTAATGATCAGGGCGAGCAGGTTGCACGTTATAACAAGATCCATATGTTCGATGTGTTACTCGAGGATAATAATGAAAGTTATAACGAATCAGGAACAACACTGGCCGGTGAAGATATTGTTGTTGTCGATACGCCCTTTGGGCGTTTGGGTATGGCTATCTGCTATGACCTGCGTTTCCCTGAGATGTTTCGTACCATGGTAGATCATGGTATGGAGATCTGTGTACTCCCTTCTGCCTTTACGGCCTTTACCGGCCAGGCGCACTGGGAGCCTTTGCTCAGGGCGCGTGCTATAGAAAACCTGTGTTTTATGGTGGCTGCGGGCCAGGGTGGGTTCCACATCAATAATCGTAAAACTCACGGTAATAGTATGATTGTTGATCCCTGGGGTAAAATTCTTGGTCTACGGGAGACCGGTCCCGGTGTTGTTGTTGCTGAACTGGATCGAGAGTATTTAACCAGTACCCGAAAGAACTTCCAGGTACTGGAGCATCGTCGCCTGAATTGTAAAATTAATTAGATACAGCTAAGACCCTAAACCTTGAAATGCTGGATCATATCATCCAGTTGATTGGCCAGTTGTGTGAGTTCCTGGCCGGTATGTGTCAGTTCATTCATACTTTCTACCGTATGCTGGCTCATCTCTTCTATATGGTTAATATTGTTATTGATTTCTTCGGATACGGCGGCCTGTTCTTCAGTTGCAGTGGCAATCTGGTTGCTCATGTCGCTAATTTCCCTGACTGAGCTGGCGATGCTGGTTAATGACTTATCCACTCCGGCAGTCTGTTCCACCACGGACTGGGCCTGTTGCTGGCAGATGGTTGTTACCTCAACCGCCTTGCGTGAGCCGTTAAGTACCTTTTCCAGCATCTGGTTAATTTCTGCGGTCGATTCCTGGGTACGGCTCGCCAGTGCACGAACTTCATCTGCAACCACCGCAAAACCCCGTCCCTGTTCACCTGCACGGGCGGCCTCGATCGCGGCATTGAGTGCCAGCAAATTGGTTTGTTCAGCAATACCCCTGATCACATCCAGTACCGTGGTAATGGTTTCACTATCATTTTCGAGTTGCTGGATGGTCATCGCAGCATTTTCAAGCTGATCGGATAGCTGGCGTATATCCTGGATGCTTTGATTAACAATTTGTCGGCCAGACTCTGATTCTGTATCGGTATCACTGGCCGTGCCGGCTGTGATATTAATATTTCTTACGACCTCCTGTATGGTGGCGGTCATTTCATTCATCGATGCCGCAACCTGTTGCGTTTCTGATTGTTGTCTGGATGAGTAGTCGTTGCTTTTAGCCGTAGCCTGGGTCAGGGTGGCTGATGTAGCGGTTAATTGAGAACTGGTCTGGTGGATTTGCGTAATAATACTGACCAGTTGTTGTCGCATGGTTTCAACGGCATCCAGTAGCTGGCCAATTTCATCTTTTTTGTTGCTGTGTATGCTGGAGGTAAGATCGCCGTTGGTGATCTGGGTGATTTTATTAATTGCGCCGGGCAGGCGAGATAATGCCTGTTTGGTAAACGCAAACAGTATGCCCAGGCCGACAAAGATAATCAGTATACTCGTTATAAAATACTGTCTGCTGGTAATGCTTGCCTGTTCCTGTTTATTTAATGCTATAGATAATCTTTGCAGTGTGTTGTCGAGAAAACCATCTACCTGGGTCGACATGGTTGCAGCAACCTGGTCAAACTCAGCCATCATCTGATTGCCGCCATCAGGCCCTTCTTCGATATAGGCCCGAGCCATTTTTTTGCCGGTTTCATAGTAGGCATTAAAGCTGGGAATCATGGCCTCATAGGTATCTGTATTTGCCGGGTCCAGTTGTTCAAGTTCCCGGATCAGGCTCTTAAATAGTTTTGCGTTGTTTTCGGCTTCATCAAATCCATCGTTGAGACCATCACGACCACGTGTGGCGCTGATATCTGTTAGCCATTGTTGAACCTGTGTGACTGATAACTTGAGTTGATGAGCCCGGTTAAGTAGGGGGACTTCTGTTTGGCCTAGATGAGATGCCTGTTCAATAATCTCTGAGTTTTTTGTGAAAATCAAAGCGCCCTGAGAAATACTAAGGATAACCAGGGCGCTGATTAATAATACAAATTTTTTGACCAAACTAAGGTTTTTCATTAGGTGTACCAAGTTATTATTAATGTTTGCCTGTCCTGTTGTTCAGGCAGTGTTTCTGTTTGCTTAGCGTTTTAAGTATAGTGCTTATTTGTTCTATGATTGTATGTGTCGTCACTGTGTGGCATTTCTGTAACACTTTTTAAAATCTCGCAAAGTAATTGTGTTGCAGGTGTTGAGTGATTAAGCTTGATGTGCTTCTGGTGCAATAATTAACAGCGTTAGACAATGAATAATGGGCATTAGGTAGCTTATTTAGTATTGTCATACTGGTCCTCTTTGGTGAGGTTTGCATCGATATATTCAATGGCTTCATGGATTGCACGGGAGACTTCAGATGCCATTTTTTCACGTTCATTTGAATCGAGGTAGAAGGCCATATCGATTTCATGGCGCATATAACGTGATGGTAGTTTGGTGAGCGCAAGGCAGGCTACATCCAGGAAGTAATCACTGCTTTTTTCTGAGTGGTTGGGAATGACCTCGGTGTGCAGGTAGTTGATCACCAGGTGTTCGTAATAATTATGTATACTCGAAAAGTCCATAGGATATGCCCTGTATCTTATAAGCTCACCAGAGTATAGGTGAAAATTATTACTTTTCAGCCAGTTCCCTTATGTATTTGAAAATAAGCCTGAATGATGTCGGTGGTTTATTCTGTTGTTTTTCTTTCTGTGAATTGCGGTACAGCTGGCGCAGGTACTGGCGGTCAGCATCGGGGTATTCATCGACAAGTTCATTAATCGCCCTGTCACCTTCTTCCAGTATGCGGTCACGCCAGTTTTCTATGCGCTTGAAGAGGGCATTATTCAGGTCATCCTTGTGGCGGATCTGGTCCAGCTGGTGTTTGATCTGGTCTCCATCCGCATCACGCATCAGTTTGCCAATGTACTGGCGCTGGCGTTTCTGTGCGCCGTGTTTTCGTATTTTACGTGCTTCGTGAATGGCGTTTAATAAAACATCGGGTAGTGATATTTTTTCCAGTTCACTATCTTTCAGCTCAATCAGCTCTTCACCCAGTTGCTGCAGGGCGTCACATTGGCGCTTAACCTGGGTCTTGCTGATCCAGTTGTCATCATCTTCGATTTCTGTGCTCATAATGTCGTATTTTTGTAGTTAACAAGTTGCATGCTTAAATTAAGTTCCTTGCCTTTATACTGCTCGATATAAACGGGCAGGTAGTCCAGCTCGGGGGCCAGCCACAGGTAGGTGACCCTGTCGCTATCAGGTCGCTTTAGAGAAAATTTGACCGTGTCGTATTTGATCTTGTCTATACTCCGGCTTTCATCGGCAATATGCCGATACTGGTATTCGTTGATGCTGCCCTTATCCACCACATTATAGTTCAGGCGAGTGATGCTGAAATCTGATTTCAGGGCGGACATCAGGCCCAGTTGCATCGAATTACGATCCCACAAAGGACCCAGGTGGTTGAGCTGGTGTGTTTTGTGTTTGTAGCTGGCACTAATGTCAGCGGCCTGGTTGTCATGCCAGGTTATCGTTATGTCCTGATTCTTTTCATGGTTTTTGCTTTTATAAAAAGAATAGTGTTTAAGCCTGGGCTGGGCATCTTTTACATTGTGCTGGATCAGGCTTTTTTCTTCGATAGTATCCCGCATGACCAGCGCAATTATACCCATGGGTTCGGTGCTGGATGTGTAGTTAATTTGTCCCTGCTGGCTGGCCAGTTGTATCGTGGTTTTACCGATCTGGGTATCCATTTTCATCAGCCTGTATTCAGCAACAAAATCCGCCGGTAATTCTAATGAGCAGACCGGTAGACTGATGATGAGCGAGAGCAGGCTTAGCGTTATTTTATGTAACATCAGGTTTGTAAATTAATTGTCCATTCTGCCAGCGAGGCGGTACCCGTATGGGTTTGTCGTCCAGCCATGCCTGGTTATCTTTCCAGCACAAGCGGCCCTCGGCAAACCACTGGATACTGGTCGGGTAAATAATATGTTCCTGCTGGTGGATGCGCTCGGCCAGGGAGTCAGCCGTATCCTCCGGGTTTATATCGATTACTGCCTGTATGACCAGCGGACCGCTATCCAGTTCATTGGTCACAAAATGTACACTGACACCGTGTTGCGACCGACCTGCATCCAGTACCCTCTGGTGTGTATTCAGGCCAGTAAAATCGGGCAACAAAGAGGGGTGTATGTTCAGCATACGTCCCATGTAATGGGTGACGAAGTCCTCGCTGAGAATACGCATAAAGCCCGCGAGTATGACCAGGCGAGGATTAAAGTCGTCGATTAGCCCGGCCAGTGCCTGGTCGAACGCTTCTCGACTATCAAAATCGGTGTGCTGTAAGACCCTGGTGGGTATACCGGCCTTTTCCGCTCGCTCCAGCCCTTTGACGCCGGCCTTATTGCTGATAACCGCCTTAATTTCTGCATTGAGCTGCAGTGTGCCTATGGCGTCGATAATAGCCTGTAGATTAGAGCCTGATCCGGAGATCAGTACCACGATCGGCAAGGGTGAGCTGGGCATTATTCAATAACAACGTCAGGTGTTCCGTTGGAGCTGACCACGTCACCCAGTAGCCAGGCTGATTCGCCACTGGCATTGAGCGATTCAATGGCAGTATCGGCATCTTCGGCACTGACGACCAGCACCATGCCGACACCACAGTTAAAGGTGCGGTGCATTTCACTGGTTTCGATGTTGCCTTCTGCCTGTAGCCATTTGAATACAGCAGGCATTTCCCAGCTGCCGGCATTGATGCGGGCACGGGTATTTTCCGGCATCACGCGGGGGATGTTTTCCAGCAGGCCGCCGCCAGTGATATGGGACATGGCGTGTATATCGACCTGGTCCAGGAGCTGGCGTACGGATTTGACATAAATACGAGTCGGCGCCAGCAGGGCATCACCCAGTGGCTGGCCGCCGCAGTCGTCCGATAGGCTGGCCTGGCTGACCTCGAGTACCTTGCGTACCAGCGAATAGCCGTTGGAATGGGGGCCAGAGGCGGCG
>JAOUMO010000070.1 GCA_029881425.1 Gammaproteobacteria bacterium | reverse complement strand
ATTATTTGCTGAGCTATACTGCTGCATCGCCAGTTGCTGATAGCTGGATTTACCCGTAGCCTGCAAATAGGACAGGCACAGGTTCTTCAGGCTGCGTCGGCCTATAGCATCGGGCGTTATATCGAAAGCCTCTAACTGGTTCTGCTGGTAGGTATCCAGCAGTTTCTGTTCAAGCGCTGTCGCTATTGCCGATTTACAGAATTCACGCACCTGGTGAATAGCATCCACATCCACTACATCCATCATCTCAGCAATGTAGTCCTCTGAAGGCAAAGTCAAAATCCTGCTCACCAGTGCCTTGTCCATATGTTTATCGAGCAAGACCTGCCTGAATGCACTTATATAAATGACATCCAGTTGTAATGTTTTATTTTGCGAGAAATCATCTATTAACTTAAGAATAATATTCAGTGCCAATTGTTGTGCAGAATTCCACTGGTTAAATGAATCATTATCCTGCGCCATTAAAAAGGCAAGTTCATCATTAGTCAGCGCAACATTCAGTCTCACGGGTGCTGAAAAATCACGCAATAGCGAAGGCACCACTGTGTCAGAGATATTCGCAAACTCAAACTGCTGCTCGGCCCCGGTAATATCCAGCACACAATTCGTTGACGCAACATCATCACCATTGGCATCCACAAGCGCCATTGCCAGTGGAATATGGAAGGGTTTATTGCGTTTATCCAGGGATACCTGGCGCACAGTAACACGGTAAACTTTGTTCGCCGCATCATACTCAGTTTCGATGCTTAACTCGGGCGTACCTGACTGGTGATACCAGCGACGGAACTGCTGTAAATCAGCAGCACTGGCATCTTCCATAGATTTCAAAAAATCCTCGGTGGTTGCCGCCTCGCCATCATGCCGATCAAAATACAGGTCCATACCCTTACGAAAAGCAGTTTCTCCCAGCAGGGTATGGATCATGCGAATAATTTCTGCACCCTTGTTGTACACCGTAACCGTGTAGAAGTTATTAATCTCGACATAGGAGTCAGGCTGGATCGGATGCGACATAGGTCCGGCATCTTCGGCGAACTGGCGTGTACGTAAAACATTCACATCATCAATACGTTTCACTGTGGCTGAATTCATATCAGCGGTGAATTGCTGATCGCGGAAAACAGTCAGGCCTTCTTTTAGGGTTAACTGGAACCAGTCACGACAGGTAACGCGGTTACCTGACCAGTTATGAAAATACTCATGACCAATCACGCCTTCGATATTAATAAAGTCCGTATCGGTGGCCGTTTGCTGCTTTGCCAGTACAAACTTCGAATTAAAGACATTGAGCCCCTTATTTTCCATTGCACCCATATTGAAATCATCGACCGCTACGATCATATAAATATCAAGATCATATTCACGCCCGTATTTCTCCTCATCCCAGGCCATACAGCGTTTGAGTGATGCCATGGCATGATCACACTTATCAACATTGTGTTTTTCGACATAAATACGTAATGCAATATTCCTATTTGAACGGGTGATGAAGTGATCTTCGATGCACTCAAGATTACCGGCAACCAGTGCAAATAAATAAGCAGGTTTCTTGAACGGATCTTCCCATTTTACCCAATGACAACCATCGGCCTCATCACCGGAGGCTACCGGGTTACCATTGGATAACAGTATGGGGTAACGTGTCTTATCCGCTACGATAGTCGTAGTAAATTTGGCCATGACATCCGGGCGATCCAGGTAATAGGTAATCTTGCGGAAACCCTCGGCTTCACACTGGGTACAGAAATTACCACTGGATTTGTAGAGACCTTCCAGCGAGGTATTCTGCTGGGGATTAATCACTACCGCTGTTTTAAGGCAAAACTGCGCCGGTACGCGGGTAATAACCAGGCTTTCTTCGCCCAGGCTATAATCATCGGTGGTCAATAACTGCCCATCCAGCCAGACACCCTCCAGCTGGAGCCCCTCACCCAGCAGCTCCAGCGGCTGCCCTGATTGACTGGCAGTATTACGTCGCAAGCTTAATTCTGTAATGACCCGGGTTTCATCTTCTCCGAGTTCAAAGCGCAGATCGGCCTGGTCAATCCAGTAATCTGGCTGCTGATATTCTTTAAGGTAGATTGTTTTCGGTGTCGCGTTTTTTGCCATTGCCAGCCCCATTCAATACGTGACACAACGATACAACAGACCACAAAAAATTAACATCATATTTAAAAGGGAAACCCATGGCACATTTCAAGGCACAAAAAAAACCGTTAATCCAGCAAAGGTTTAACGGTTTTTTATGCCACAGAGAATAGCTGGCTAGATTATCGATTTAATAGACATAAAACTCGAAGGTACCAACAAAGGAACTCTCCGCAACACTGCTACCATTAACCTGGGAACAGGTACCAAATGGCACACTATCTTTATAGGTGATTTCATGTAATGCAGTCCAGCCATAAAATTTCCTGGCACCAACATAGGTATTGAACTGGTTAAAGGGCATCACCAGCATAATGGGATTGGAGATATAATTCGGGAACGGGCCATAAAGTGTTATGCCATAACCATTACCAAACGAACCGCCACAACCGGTATTGGCCGCTGATTTACCACTGATCATCAGGTTATCACCGTTATTCAGCGTAATCATGTAGTTATGATTAAAAGACAGGTACTGCTCCCTGGCAACGGCGCTCGATGTAATATTGTCCTGTGTCCAGACATTATTTTTCATGCCATAAGCACTATAAACAACTTCACCGGCAGCGTCTTTTAATACCACCCGCACCGAATCACCTTGCGTAGCGATACACTGGTCAAACCAGTCCTTATTATTGATATCTATACCTGATGAATTAGACACCGAAAGGCAGAGGGTGCCCACCACAGTGACAGGATCAGCAATGACACTGGCTGCCTCAAGCAGTACAACGCGCTCATCCAGGTTAACCACCTGCTGATCCAGCGTAGTGATTGCCGTATTAATATCGACTATCTGGTTATTGATACTGTTAATGCTACTTTCAGCACTCGTTAATCGAGGCGTTGTATCCTGTTCAACCAGGATTTTCAAATTGGTGACATCTGCGGATAAATCAGACAAAAGCTGCCTTAATTCAAGCTGTACACTACTAAGTGCCTGTTTTTCAGTTGATATCAATGACTCCAGCCTCGCCACATCCGCTTGATGCTGGGTGCCTGCAGTAGTAATCGATGCATCGAGTCTACTCACATCAGCCTGTTGCCGAGCCGTGGCATCAGCAATGGAAGAATCCAGTCGAGTCACATCCATCTGGTGCCTGGTATTAGCATCTGAAATAGCCAGACTTAAGCGACTAACATCAGCCAGGTGCTGTGCACCAGCCGTTGCAATCAATGCATCTAATCGTGGTATATCTGACTGATAACGACCCTGTAATGTCACAAATTCAGTCCGTAAGCCAGCTACATCGCCGCTCAATTGCGTAAGCAAAAGATTAAGTGAATCTATAGCTTGCTGATTTGTGGTAATCAGGCTGGTTAAATTAACAAAAGGTTTCCCTTTTACAAACCCGTGTTTCTTGTCTTTATGATTATTTTTTGATTTTATCGATTTGGTTGAATCTGATTTTTTATATTTGGTGTTTTCAGCATTTGCCAGGCTTGTTGTAAAGAGGAAAACCGAGATTAATGGTACTATTAAAAAGTACTTCATAATGGGTATCCCGTATACTGCATACAACACAGCTATAAGCATAGGATGCTAAAGGCCGGATAGCATCCTTCAAATGGGGTAATTTCCAAAAAGCATCTTTAAATGTGATGCCTTTCACACAGAATCAACCCTGAATTAAATTCATTTAATACTTTATTAATATTGGCATTAAACATATCAAAGATAGACATGGCGCATTTAAACACCAGACATGTGATTATTTAAGAAACAGCTGAAATTAACCCGAATTAACCAACTAAGTTATTAATTTAATTGGTTTTAGTGCCAAGGGTAAGTGGCTGAAAATGAGCTACAAACACATCATCAAAATACGGGAACCAATTAAGGCTACTGATGTAATAGATTCGGGGGTTTTGGCTTTAAAAAAAATTGGTCGGGACGAGAGGATTTGAACCTCCGACCACTTGACCCCCAGTCAAGTGCGCTACCATGCTGCGCTACGTCCCGATAAGGCGGTGAATAATACACTGTGTTAAGGTTTGATTAAAGGGTTTTGTAGCTTATATCAAGCATCAAGACTGGAGAATTCTGGATTCTGTTCTTGAACAAGAGGGTGTAGATTTAGATACTTTGGCGCTGGTGATAGTGACAATAAGCCAGTTTAACCGGCTCATGGTCACTTTTTGAGGGTCTGTAGAATTTCTTCGAGTTCGTTTCTAAGCTGACGCACCAGCTGATTGCTCTGGTTGTTATCATCCTTGGCAATTTCACCTGTGAGCTGCTGTCTGGCACCACCAATGGTGAAGCCCTGATCGTAGAGCAGGCTACGGATCTGGCGTATCAGTATAACGTCATGTCGCTGGTAATAACGACGATTACCCCTGCGCTTAACAGGCTTAAGCTGAGTAAATTCCTGCTCCCAGTAACGCAGTACATGGGGTTTCACACCACACAGCGTGCTTACTTCACCAATAGTGAAATAGCGTTTACTTGGTATGACAGGTAATTCGTTATTGTTGCTGGCTTCCAGCATATGCTTCTACCCGTTGTTTTAGTTTCTGACCTGGACGAAATGTGACCACACGACGGGCGCTGATTGGTATCTCTTCACCTGTCTTTGGGTTTCGACCGGGGCGTTGTGTTTTATCTCTTAAAGTGAAATTGCCGAAACCGGATAACTTGACGTTATATGAACCTTCCAGAGCTTCACGCACTTCTTCAAAAAATAACTCAACCAATTCTTTAGCTTCTCGCTTGTTTAAACCTAATTCGTCAAACAGGCGCTCTGCCATGTCGGCTTTGGTTAATGCCATTTCTACTCCCGTAGTGTAGCACCGAATTCTTGATTAAGTGCTGCAAGTATATTTTCTATTTCAGAGTCTACATCTTCATCCGTAAGAGTGCGGGAAAATCCTTGTAAAATCAAGCCTAAAGCGACACTTTTTAGACCATTATCTATTCTATTACCAGTATAGACGTCAAATACCAGAATTTCCTGCAAAACTTCTGTGGAATTTGCCTTTATGGATGAAATTAGCTGATTCACCGCAACATCATGCGTGACCAGCAGGGCAATATCACGGCGCACTTCAGGGAATTTTGAAAGTGGTGAGAACACCGGCACAGCGGCCTCTAACAGGGGTTTCAGCACAATCTCAAAGACATAGACAACGGGCTCGATATCCAGGGTTTTCTGGGTTTGTGGGTGCAATGCACCTAACCAGCCAATGGGTTCTCCCGCTTTCAAAATTTGTGCGGTCTGCCCAGGATGTAATGCGGGGTGACTGCCTTTGACAAAGCTCACCTGCTCCAGGCCTGCCAGTGCCAGGATCGCCTCCAGGTCAGCCTTGGCATCAAAAAAATCGACTTTTCGAGTGGCCTCTGCCCATTGCTCTGCCTGTAGATCACCACAGATGGCACCGGCCAGCCTGGGCTCCTGCTCTAATGCTTCACCCTGTTTAATGAAGACCTGTCCAGTCTCAAACAGCCGTACACGGGGCTGCTGGCGATTGAGGTTGTGCTGCATGGCCTTTAACAGGCCGGGCCAGAGACTGGTTCGCATCACCGACAGGTCGGCTGATAACGGGTTAGCCAGGGCAAAGGGCTTAATATCCGGATCAATGGCGGTCTGCCATTTGGGGTCTACGAAGCTGTAGCAAATGGCCTCAAAGTAACCACGATCCACCAGCGCGCTCTTAATTCTTGCTAGTTCCAGCGTTGATTCATCCAGGGCCTTCATCTCAGGCTGGTAATGGGGCATGGTCCTTGGAATATTATTGTATCCATAGATGCGGATCAGCTCTTCGATCAGGTCTGCCTCGATGGCTATATCAAAGCGGAATGCGGGTGCCACCACCTGCCAGCCATCGGCCTGTGCCTCGATCGTCATACCCAGTCGGGTCAGTATTTCCTCGACCTCAGCCGCCGCAAAATCAATACCTGAAACACGTCGGATACGCGATGAACGCAAGCTAATCGGGCGTGGTAACGGTAAATCAGCTTCACTACACTGCTCACTGACCGGACCGGCCTGGCCGCCACAGATATCCAGCAACAGCCGCGTTGCGCGCTCCATCGCCTGCGCCTGTAATTCGGGATCAACACCCCGCTCAAAGCGGTGAGAGGAATCCGTATGCAGGCCGTGCTCACGGGCACGACCGGCAATAGCTAATGGACTGAAGAAGGCACATTCCAGGAACAGGTGCTTTGTGGCCTCGAGATCGACCCCGGAGCCTTCACCGCCCATGATACCGGCCAGCGCCAGTGGTTTGTCCTCATCGGCAATCAGCAGTGTATTCTCCGATGCCCTGATTTCCTTGCCATCCAGCAGGGTAATTATTTCGCCAGCCTGGGCCATACGCACCTGGATACCGCCTTTTAGTGCGCCCAGATCGAAGGCATGCATGGGCTGACCCAGCTCCAGCATCACGTAATTGGTTACATCGACTGCCGGCCCGAGGCTACGAATACCCGCACGACGCAGTTTTTCCACCATCCAGATGGGGGTCGCGGCCTTCACATCGATATTACGAATCACGCGACCCAGATAACGTGGACAGGCAGCCGTTGCCGCCACGCTGATAGGGAAGGTATCCCCAATAGCGGGCTCTACCGGCTCGATATTCACAGGGCTAAGATCACACTGGTAGAGGGTACCCACTTCACGCGCAATACCGGCGAGGCTCAGGCAATCACTGCGATTGGGGGTCAAATCAACCTCGATGACCTGGTCATCAAGCTGTAAATACTCACGTATATCCATGCCGATTGGTGCATCACCTGGCAACTCCATCAGCCCATCGGCCTGCTCGGCCATACCCAGTTCTTTCTCTGAACAGAGCATGCCCGAGGATTCAACGCCACGCAGTTTGGATTTTTTGATTTTGAAATCACCGGGTAAAATGGCACCGATGGTAGCGCAGGCAACAATTAAACCTTCACGTACATTCGAGGCACCACAAACGATCTGTAGCGGCTCACCACCGGCATCGACCTGGCAGACATTCAGCTTGTCTGCATCCGGGTGTTTTTCAACCTGCTTCACCCGTGCAACCACGACACCATTAAAATTAGCGGCGGCGGGTTCTATCGAATCGACCTCGAGCCCGGCCATAGTAATATTGTCTGCCAGCGCCTGTGTATCGACAGCCGGGTTAACCCATTCACGTAACCATTGTTCAGAAATTTTCATGGGCCTGCCTCAGGAGAATTGCTTGAGAAAACGCAGATCGTTTTCAAAGAAAAGTCGTAAATCATTCACACCGTAGCGCAACATGGCCAGGCGCTCGACACCCATACCAAAGGCATAACCGGTAAATTCTTCATTATCTATACCCGCGTGCTTGAAGACTTCGGGATGCACCATGCCACAGCCCAGCACTTCCAGCCAGCCGGTATGACTACAGACACGACAGCCTTCGCCTTCGCACATCACACACTGGATATCGACTTCTGATGATGGTTCAGTGAAGGGAAAATAGGAAGGACGGAATCGGGTCTGTAAATTATCATTTTCAAAAAACAGTCGCAGGAATTTATCCAGCGTGCCCATTAGATCCGCAAAGCTGACATTCTTATCTACCATCAGGCCTTCTATCTGGTGGAACATCGGCGTGTGCGTCAGATCCGAATCACAACGGTAAACACGACCCGGTGCAATCAGCCGTAGCGGCGGTTTTGTAGTCTCCATTTCACGCACCTGTACCGGTGAGGTGTGGGTACGCAGCAGGGTATTGGCATCAAAATAAAAGGTATCATGCATGGCGCGCGCGGGGTGGTGCGAGGGAATATTCAATGCCTCGAAGTTATGGTAATCATCTTCGATTTCAGGGCCTTCCGCGATACCGAAACCGAGGCCCGCAAACAGCGCCTCGATGCGTTGCATGGTACGTGTAACAGGATGCAGGCCACCGGCCTGCCGACTACGTCCCGGCAGGGTGACATCCACACTCTCCTGTTGCAGGCGTGCATTCAGGACGGCCTCTTCCAACGTGGTCTTGCGTGAGTCCAGCGCGTCCTGCAATGCACGCTTGGCATCATTGATTGCCTGCCCCGCCTGCTTGCGTTGATCCGCTGGCAACTGCCCCAGGGCCTTTAACTGGGCAGTAAATTCACCCTTCTTGCCCAGATACTGCACGCGCAATTGATCCAGCTGCGCCAGGTCAGCGGCTTCATTCACCGCCTGCTGCGCATCATTTAATACCTGTTGTAAGTCAGCCACTGTTTGTACCGTTTTTTATGTATTGTTTGCCACAGAGACCTGGACTGGTTACAGAAACCCATGCCGCTGAAGCTAAAATTATTTCTTATTTAAAACAAAAAAGGGGAAAGACATGGTCTTTCCCCTTTTGCATAACGCTCAAGATTGATTTAGAAAACTAAATGAATCTTATGCAGCTTTGGCAAGACCAGCTTTTGCTGCTTCTACCAATTGACCAAAGGCCGCAATATCATGTACTGCCATGTCAGCCAGTACCTTACGATCGATTTCGATTTCAGCCCTGGTCAGACCGTTAATGAAACGGCTGTAAGACATATCAAATTCACGTGCCGCTGCATTGATACGTGCAATCCATAATTTACGGAATTCACGTTTCTTAACACGACGGTCACGGTATGCATATTGACCGGCTTTAATAACTGCCTGGTGGGCTACACGATAAACACGACTACGCGCGCCGTAATAACCCTTGGCTTTCGCCATTACCTTTTTGTGTTTGGCTCTCGCCTGTACACCACGTTTAACTCTTGCCATGATTCAGATTCCTATATAAAAGGCAACATGCGTTTAACCATACGAACATCACAGGCAGCTACCTGGGACGGCTCGCGCAAATGGCGTTTACGCTTGGTGGATTTTTTAGTCAGAATATGACGGCGAAATGACTGGGCGCGTTTAAAACCGCCAGAGCCATTCTTACGGAACCGCTTTGCAGCACCGCGGTTGGTTTTCATCTTAGGCATTGTATGCTCCAAAATAATACTTGAATTGACCCAGATTCAGTCTAAATGACGAATACAGGGTGATTATTTTTCGGTTTTTTTGCCCTTAAGGGCCATGGATACCAGACAAACCATGTTCAGGTTGCCCTGAAAATAAAGCCCCCAACTTAATGGGGGCCGCGATTGTAACCTATTTTGTCTTCTTTGGCGAGATCATCATCACCATTTGTCGACCTTCCATCTTCGGCATCTGATCGATAACACCATACTCCTCCAGGTCCTTGCCGACGCGCTGTAATAACTGCAGCCCCAGCTCCTGGTGAGCAAATTCACGACCACGGTATCGCAGGGTCACCTTGGCCTTATCGCCATTTTCAAGAAATTCACGAAGCTTTCTGACCTTGGTCTGGTAATCACCGGCCTCGGTACGGGGACGGAACTTGATTTCCTTGATCTGTACCTGCTTCTGTTTCTTCTTGTTTGCTGCCTGCTGTTTTTTCGACTCGAACTTAAACTTACCGAAATCCATAATGCGGCAAACTGGTGGCTCCGCATTGGGCGAGACTTCTACCAGGTCGAGATTCGCCTCACGGGCCAGGGCCAGTGCATCTTCAGTTTTTAATATTCCAGCCTGGTTGCCCTCTGCATCAATCACCCTGACTTCAGGATAAGTGATGTTTTCGTTCTTGCGGATCTTCTTTTCAGCAGCGATGTTTTATTCCTCCAAAATAGTGAGGGCGTGATTCTTAATAGCTTTGGATAGATGGGTTGCGAAGTCATCAACTGACATCGAACCGAGATCTTTGCCATCGCGGGAACGCACGGCCACACTTTGAGTTTCGAGCTCCCTGTCACCTATAACCAGCATGTAGGGAACCCGCTGTAATGTATGCTCGCGGATTTTAAAGCCGATCTTCTCATTTCTCAAGTCCGATATGACCTTAAAACCCTGAGAAACGAGGCTTTGCTCAACTATTTTTGCAAATTCGGCCTGTTTGTCCGTGATATTCAGGATTACGGCCTGCACCGGCGCCAGCCAGAGTGGAAACTTGCCTTCATAATGCTCGATCAAAATACCGATAAAACGCTCTACCGAACCCAGGATAGCACGGTGTAACATTACCGGCACCTGGCGACTACCGTCCTCTGCCACGTACTGCGCATCAAGGCGACCCGGCATGGAGAAGTCCACCTGCATCGTGCCACACTGCCAGCCGCGATCCAGGCAATCTTTCAGCGTAAATTCAATCTTCGGGCCATAAAAAGCGCCTTCACCGGGTTGCAGGATAAAATCCAGGCCCTTGGCCTTGAGTGAATCTTCCAGTGCCTGCTCTGCCTGGTCCCAGATCTCATCCGAACCCACGCGCTGCTCCGGACGCGTCGACAGCGCTACTTCTACATTCTCGAAGCCAAAATCCCTGTAGACATCAAATACCAGGTCGATAAAGTCAGACACTTCACCCTGGATCTGGTCATCGGTACAGAAAATATGGGCATCATCCTGTACGAAATTACGCACCCGCATCAAACCGTGCAGGGTACCGGAGGGCTCGTTACGGTGACAGGAACCAAACTCCGCCAGTCGCAATGGCAGGTCACGGTAGGATTTGAGTCCCTGGTTGAAAACCTGGATATGACAGGGGCAGTTCATCGGTTTTACCGCATAGTCACGGCTTTCCGAATGGGTAGTAAACATCATCTCACTGAACTTGTCCCAGTGACCTGATTTTTCCCACAGGCTGCGATCAACCACCTGGGGTGTA
>JAOUMO010000224.1 GCA_029881425.1 Gammaproteobacteria bacterium | reverse complement strand
CGTGGCCAGTGCCAGCCCGGTATGCGGGCCCTCGATGTTATACATCACCATAGGTACCACGAATAATACATTCAGGAACATATTGGCAATCATCGCCCGAATCGCAATTTTTACCGGGGTTTTCACGTCCTGCCGCGCATAGAAGCCAGGGGCCAGTACCTTGATGATGATAAAGGCCGGCAGGCCCAGTGCATAGGCCATAAGGCTCAGGCTGGACATGTGCGCATCGTGCGCATCGAATTCACCATAATTAAACAGGGTGACCAGCAGCGGAGCGGCAAGCATTAACAGGCCGGTGGCCGCGGGGATGGCAATAACCGTGACCAGCTTGAGTGCCCAGTCCAGGGTGTTGTTGAATTCTTCCGCTGACTGGCGTGCATGTTGTTGTGACAGGTTGGGTAGTATGACCGTGGCCAGTGCAATACCAAATATACCGAGAGGAAACTCGACCAGGCGATCAGAAAAATAAAGCCAGCTAACGCTACCAGCGACAAGGAACGAGGCAATCACGGTATCCAGTAGCAGGTTAATTTGCGCTACCGAGGAGCCAATGATGGCGGGGATCATCAGTTGCGTAATCTGCTGCACGCCGGGATGCTGTTTTTTGTAGCGGGGTCTCGGCATCAGGCCCAGTTTGAGTAAGAACGGGAACTGGAACAGCAGCTGCACCAGGCCAGCGATGGCTACGCCCCATGCCAGGGCCATTATCGGCTGCGCGAACCAGTCGGATGCCCAGATGGCAGCGGCAATCAGGCACAGGTTTAATAGCACTGGCGTGAAGGCGGGTACGGCGAATTTGCTATAGCTATTTAAAATGCCGCCGGCAAAGGCGGTCAGGGCGATAAAGAAAATATAGGGGAAGGTGATGCGCAGCATATCCGTGGTGAGCTGGTAGCGACTGGTGGCCTCCAGGGTCTCGCTCTCGTTCCAGAAGCCCGGTGCAAAGAGTATCACCAGCAGTGGCGCGGCAAGTGAGCCGATGATGCTGATCATCAGTAGCAGGCCGCCGAGGGTGCCGGCAACGTGATCGATCAGGTCCTGTAGAGCCTCGCGGCTGCGGGTTTCCTTGTACTCCGAGAGCACCGGCACAAAGGCCTGGGCAAAGGCACCTTCGGCGAACAGGCGGCGCATAAAATTAGGGATCTTGAAGGCGACAAAAAAGGCATCGGTGCCACCTGTGGCGCCAAAGATGAGCGCAAAAATAATATCCCTGAGTAGCCCCAGTACCCGTGATAAAAGTGTCATCACGCCAACAACGGCTGTGGATTTGAGAAGTTTGGAGCGCATATTTTATATAATCGCGTATCTTAGTGGCTGTGTCATTTTTCGGAAAAGCCGGGTTATTCTTCCATTTGTAAAACAATTTGCTCATGGATGAATGCGCTGAGTATGAGCCTTTGTTCGTCGTTAACGTTTAAAAATTCTACGCCGTGGCGGAACAGGTTGCTGGTATCTTTCGATCCCTCCTGCAGGCGTTGTGCAGGCGTGGAAAGGTTGCGAATGATGGCGGCAATACGTAAATATTTCTGGATTGAGGCAACGGTCAATTCCAGGGAAATAATCATTTTATCGCCCGGTTCACCCAGTTGATGATCGGTCTGTATCAGTGCGCCGGTGGCGCTGGTATTCAGCATATTGGCGCTGCCGGGTGTTGTATCCGGTTCAACATGTTCCGCCTGTACCGAGACAACCAGTGATGTCTCTACGCGCCTGGCGCCCCTGACGACAATACTTTCGACATCTTCGGGTTGACTCAGGTGCACGTGGGGATAGGGGGTGATAAGGTATTTGAGTACTTCTGATTCAAAGGCAGATACCCGGCTGCCCTGGAGCATGCGTACCACAAAGCGCTGGCCTTCGCGTAGCATGGGCAGGCGTCCCTCTACCCGGGGGGCGCTGATAATGATGCTCTGGTTGCGTGCGTGGCCGATAATTCGGGCATTCATACGCTCCTGGCCGTCGTCCGGGATGCGCTGGAGTTGTATAATATCTCCCAGTTTTACTTTAAACTCTTTTTTGTCTTGCATTGATTTGTATCGAATTATTATTTTTTTAAGGCCACAGGGCTGTGATTCTAGTCTATTTCGGTTGACAAAGCCCAGAGAAACTGGCATTTTATGCGCCCTTTGATATTAATGTAACAGGACTAGTACCTTGGCAAATTCACCACAAGCAAAAAAACGCGCTCGTCAGGCTGAAAAAAGCCGTTCTCATAACGCCGGTATGCGTTCCATGTTCCGTACCTACATTAAAAAAGTTGTATATGCGATCGACGCGGGTGACAAGGCTGCAGCAGAAACTGCCTACAAAGCCGCTGTTCCAGTGATTGACAGTATGTGTAACAAAGGTCTGTACCATGCGAACAAAGCTGCGCGTCATAAGAGCCGCTTGAATCAGCGTATCCGTGCAATGGCATAAAGCCGCACGACTGCGTATACAAAAAAACCGGTTTAATACCGGTTTTTTTGTGCCTGAAATTCAGGCAGTGACCACTGCAGATAATAAACGATCTAAAGCAGTATCAGGTTGTCCCGGTGAATCAGTTCCGGTTCATCCACATAGCCCAGGATGCTTTCAATCTCCTGGCTGGGATGCCCCTTAATTTTTGCGGCTTCAAGGGCGTTATAGTTACACAGGCCGCGTGCTATTTCCTTGCCGTCGGCATCGATACAGGCCACCATTTCACCACGCGCAAAATTCCCCGTAACCGATGCAACACCAACGGGTAACAGGCTTTTTCCAGACTCGGTCAGCATTTTTACCGCGCCCGGATCCAGCTGAAGCTGGCCACAAATCTTTAGATGGCTGGCGAGCCACTGTTTACGTGCAGCCAGTGGATTGGTATCAGGTAATAGCAGGG
>JAOUMO010000250.1 GCA_029881425.1 Gammaproteobacteria bacterium | reverse complement strand
ACCATGCCCGCTTATCGCTCCAAGACTTCTACCGCTGGTCGCAATATGGCCGGAGCCCGTGCCCTCTGGCGCGCCACCGGCATGACTGATGATGACTTCCATAAACCCATCATCGCTATCGCCAACTCTTTTACCCAGTTTGTGCCGGGGCATGTGCACCTGAAAGATATGGGTCAGCTGGTCGCCCGCGAAATCGAGGCGGCGGGTGGCGTTGCCAAAGAGTTCAATACCATTGCGGTGGATGACGGCATTGCCATGGGTCACGATGGCATGCTCTACAGCCTGCCTTCGCGCGATATCATTGCCGATTCGGTGGAGTATATGGTCAACGCGCACTGCGCCGATGCGCTGGTGTGTATCTCGAACTGTGACAAGATCACACCCGGTATGTTGATGGCCGCTATGCGCCTGAATATCCCGGTGATTTTTGTCACTGGTGGCCCGATGGAAGCGGGCAAAACGAGACTGTCCAAGTTTAAGCTGGATCTGGTCGATGCCATGGTGATCGCCGCAGACGACAGTGTCTCTGACGAAGATGTGGCCGAAATTGAGCGCAGCGCCTGCCCGACCTGCGGCTCCTGCTCCGGCATGTTCACCGCCAACTCGATGAACTGCCTGGCTGAAGCACTCGGTCTGGCCCTGCCCGGTAACGGTACCGTGGTGGCCACTCATTCAGATCGCAAGCAACTGTTCCTGCAGGCCGGCCGCTCCATCGTCGAGAACGCGAAACGTTATTACGAACAGGATGATGCCTCTGTGCTGCCTCGCTCCATCGGTAGCTTTGAAGCCTTTGAAAACTGTGTCGCGCTGGATATCGCCATGGGCGGTTCGACCAATACTATTTTGCACCTGCTGGCCATCGCCCAGGAAGCCGAAGTCGACTTCACCCTGGATGATATCGACCGCCTGTCGAAGAAGATTCCCCAGCTGTGTAAAGTCGCACCTAACACCCAGAAATACCACATCGAAGATGTCCACCGTGCCGGCGGCATCATGGGCATTCTGGGCGAACTGGATCGTGCCGGCCTGCTGCATACCGGCCTGCCCACGGTTCACAGCGCCACCCTGTCTGATGCGCTCGATACCTGGGACATTATGCGCAAGCCAACAGCCGAGGTGATGGAGTTTTATAAGGCCGGGCCTGCGGGCATCCCCACCCAGACCGCTTTCAGCCAGTCAACTCGCTGGCCGTCTCTGGACGATGACCGTGCCGAAGGCTGTATTCATTCGCTGGAAAATGCCTTCAGCCTGGAAGGGGGGCTTGCGGTACTGAAAGGCAACATCGCGCTGGATGGCTGCGTGGTGAAAACTGCCGGTGTCGATGATTCCATCATGGTGTTTGAAGGCTCGGCCTATGTCACCGAATCGCAGGATGAAGCGGTCGCCGACATCCTTGCCGATAAGGTGAAAGCCGGTGATATCGTGATCGTGCGTTACGAAGGCCCGCGCGGTGGCCCCGGTATGCAGGAGATGCTCTACCCCACTTCTTACATTAAATCCAAAGGCCTGGGCAAAGCCTGCGCGCTGCTGACCGACGGTCGTTTTTCCGGTGGCACATCGGGGCTTTCGATTGGCCACGTCTCCCCGGAGGCTGCTGCCGGTGGTGCCATCGGGCTGGTGCGCCATGGCGACCGGATCCGCATCGATATTCCCAATCGCAGCATCAATGTCCTGGTCAGTGACGATGAACTCACCAGCCGACGTGCCGAGCAGGACAAACTGGGCTGGAAACCGGTGAAACAACGCCCGCGCAAAGTTTCAGCGGCACTCAAGGCCTATGCGATGCTGGTGACCAGCGCTGACAAGGGCGCAGTCAGGGATTTGAGCCTGCTGGATTAGGACTGACGGTGAGTCCCCCTCAATCAATCTTGAACAGAGGGGTGATTCACATCAAACTTAATGCCATTATCTGGATATTAATGATCAAATCACTTGATTTTATGCCAGTACTAAAACAAGCTTGTACATAGCAAAAAAGAAAGGAATCGCCTTTCTTTTTCCATCGCGATACCCATGTTCAGATCTCCTTCTGAACGAAAATGATAAAAAAATTGTTATCCACGAGATCGATCTGGCTGATTGTTTAGATCGTTTACCACTGCTCGTTTTTTATATACATTTATTATCGTTGACTCATGACATTCAGATTACGTCGTTACTTTTTACTGACCAGTTTACCTATCGTCGCCATCATTACTGCGCTAAGTGCTTATGGTTATATTCATTTTGCTAC
>JAOUMO010000223.1 GCA_029881425.1 Gammaproteobacteria bacterium | reverse complement strand
CCCGCAGGTGACAGTCTTATCGGCCGGGTGATTGATCCACAGGGTAAGCCGCTGGATGACCAGCCCCTGCCACCTCACCTGCCCTGGCAACGTCTGGAGGTAAAATCACCCGCAATTATGGCGCGTGATTTTGTGCATAAACCGATTTACACCGGCATCAAAATTATCGACACCCTGGTGCCTATTGGTAAAGGTCAGCGGCAATTATTAATTGGTGATGAAGGACTCGGACGCAGCTCTATTGCCCTGGATACCGTGATCAATCAACAGGGACAGGGTGTACGTTGCGTGTATGTACTAATAGGACAGAAACGCAGCAAAGTAGTAAACATCATTAACACACTACGAGAATACAATGCACTCGACTACACCACCGTGGTGGTAGCTGAGGCCAGCAGTTTACCCGGGTTACAACACCTTGCACCCTATGCCGGTTGCGCCCTTGCCGAATTCTGGATGCGACAGGGCCTTGACACACTGGTGATTTATGATGACCTGACGGCACATGCCAGGACCTATCGCGAGCTGTCACTACTTTTACGCCGTCCACCCGGGCGTGAGGCCTTTCCTGGTGATATTTTTTCTGTGCATGCACGACTGCTCGAACGTGCCACCTGCCTTAATGCCGCCCATGGTGGTGGCAGTATGACAGCACTACCCATTATCGAAACCAAACAGGGTGAAATAGCAGCCTACATTCCGACCAATCTTATTTCCATTACCGATGGACAGATCTATCTGGATCGGACATTGTTTGTCAGTGGTTTTCGTCCGGCTATAGACATTGCCCGCTCGGTATCACGCATCGGTGGCGCGGCACAGCATCGGTGCATAAAAGATGAGGCAGGCCGCATGAAACTTGACTACCTGCAGTTTCTTGAACTGGAAGTATTCACGCGTTTTGGTGCGCGCGTTGAAGACGCCATGGATACCAGTATTAAACGTGGCCAGATATTACGTGTACTGCTTAAACAAGATCGACTGATGCCGCTGCCAGTCTCTGCTCAACTGGCCTGGTTAATTGCTTTCAATGATGGCTGCTTTGACGGCATCGATGTGGACCAGGTCGAGTCGAAATTGACATTGCTACTACAACGCATACAGCAGACAAACCTGACACTAGACAGTCCGAGGGAACAATGGTCCGATCTCATCGCAAAGTTACTGCACTGTACCAGGAACAGAACACAAACATGACCCATCGACGAGAACTTGAACAGCATCGCCGCAGCCTCGGTGAAATCCGGGACATCATGAATGCGATGAAAAACCTGTCCTATATGGAAACCCGCAAGATTAGTGGCTTTCTTGATGTGCAACATGCCGTAGTCAAACAGATTGAAACAGTGGCCAGTGATTTTCTCAGCTTTTATCCCGACACCCTGGCAGGAACCATAAACACAGCAACTGATGTTTATCTTTTGATCGGTAGCGAACGAGGATTTTGCGGTGATTTTAACCATGCCCTGCTGCAACAGTATAAAAGCCTGACCACATCAACGGACACGGGCAAACTGCAACTCATTGGTGTCGGACATAAATTATCGTCATTGCTAGACACGAATGAGCACAACATTACACTTATCGACGGCGCTAATGTTGCTGAAGAAATCAGCAAGGTTATAAACCAGGTTGTTAATCGTCTACTAGAGACACAGGACCAACACGACTCGTTAAATTTATATGTTATTTATCATGGCGACGAACAACAGGTAATTAACCGGCAGCTGTTACCACCTTTCCATGAGCAATCACATCAACAGCATAAAACGTATGCACCAGAACTAAATATTCAACCCAAAAATTTCTTACTTGACCTGGGCTATCACTATCTCTTTGCCGTGCTACATGAGATTCTCTATACTTCGCTGATGGCCGAAAGCCGTCAACGACTGGCACATCTGGAGGGCGTTGTTAAACACCTGGATGAACAGTCAGAAGAATTACATCGACAGGGGAATATACTACGCCAGGAAGAGATCATCGAAGAAATCGAAGTCATCCTGTTAAATTCAACCAATATCAATCAAACAACAACCCAATATTCTATTTTTAAAGAATTGCTCTAAATAACATGATTTTACGATGATAATTATAACCCGGTTGTTCAGGCGCCTGAAATCAGGCTGCGGAAAGACTCTAAAGCCTCCAACAGTTTCTGCCGGTAAACCGATGTTTTTTTGTTATTCGCCCTTAGTACAAACTCGGCAGTATCAATGACGCGTTGTCGACGTGGATTTTTAGGACAACTATCCAGCTGTAAATATTTATCCAGGGTACGTGTAGTAGGTGTAGACTTGTCAATATAAACCGGCCATATCTTACTGTCTTCAGCCAACTCCATTTTACTCCGGCCGAGGTCGTGCTCCCAGCAGGAAAGTGCAGACGTCATCACGACCACTGCCTGCTCCCTCAACAAACACTTATCATCACCTGGACTTATATCCTGCAATCTCAGCTGATCGATATTTGTCATACCACTAATCAGCCCCGGGTTATTCCTTGCCATCATCAGGATACTATTCAATGATTGCTCGATAACATCGATGCGCTGCTCACTTTGTTCCACTGAAATTTCACTTGCCACATCCGGCACAGGGCTTAACACGATGGCATAACCTTCGCCGCCCATAACATCCAGGTGATTGATCACTGCATGGGACCTGAACTGTGAGCCATTTTTATGGTTACAACTCAACTGCACATGCAGCTTACTCGCCTGTAGATTATGTGTACTTTCTGCCTCCCTCATCAGGCCGGCTATATCATCAGCGAATAGATCCGTTGAATCCAGATCGCTGATTTCATTCTCAGTGTACCCAAAAAGACTGATTACGCTCTTATTAAAATAAACAGCTGAGTTATCATCAGCAA
>JAOUMO010000069.1 GCA_029881425.1 Gammaproteobacteria bacterium | reverse complement strand
GGCGTTTTCACTGATGACCAGATCACAGCGTACATTGAACTGAAGGAAGAAGAAGTTATGCGCTCACGCCTGGCGGTTCATCCCGTTGAGTTTGACATGTATTACTCTGTATAAATCACAGCGTAAACTGTTTCATGCTTTAAAAAAACACCTCGCCTTGCGAGGTGTTTTTTATTGCGCCACCGAAAAAAGCCAACTAAGCTTTCTCCATGAAGAGAATTTTGCCACTCCTGTTATTGATCACTGTCAGTTTTGCAGCCCATGCCGGTATTTATAAATGGGTAGATGAAAATGGTGAAGTTATTTATTCAGACAAACCCCGCACGGATAACATGAAGGAACATGTACCACCGGCGCTACAGGTTACACCGGCGATTAAGCCCAAACCAAAAGCCGAAAAGCCCTTAGAAGAGCAGCCTGCGGTAACCGCCTATACAGACTTCACTATCACCAGCCCGGCAAATGATGAAACCATTCGTAATACTGCAGGGAATTTCAGCGTTAAGCTGGCCCTTAAGCCGGCACTGGATACTAAAGCCGGTCATTACATTAATTTACAGATCGATGGCAAAACACGGGTCGCCAAAACCAGTAAGCTTGCGATAAATCTCAAGTTCATTGATCGCGGCAGCCATGCCATCAGTGCAGAAATTCGTAGCGCCAAAGGCAAACTGCTCAAAACCAGCAATAGCGTCACTATTCATATGCATCGCACCTCGGCACTCCACAAAGCACCCAATAAAGCACCCACACCCTGAAGCCATAACCTCTAATTTGCTTGCCATGCCGCACCAATTTGGTGCAGACTAGTATCTGTTTCCATCATTATTTTCTCTTTTTAACTTAAAATGCTTTAACACCGGTGCACTAACACTCTAAGTTACTGATTATACGCTGAGTTATTTTAACTCTTATAGTTGCTAGGCATTGGTTCAATTCTTGCAAAACTATATATATGCCTGAAACCAAACACAAATTATCCGTTAATCATCGATCCATACTGGATAACATGAGTACGGCCGTGATACTCCTGGATGCCCACCTCAACATCCAGTACCTGAATCCGGCTGCAGAAAACCTGTTCCATATCAGCTATCACCGGGCGCAGGAGCTGACGCTGGATAAAATTATGTTCTTCGAGAGCTCTTTCAGTGAGCGACTGCAGCAGGCCATTGATCACCTGCAGCCCTTTGCCGAACATGCCACCAAAATTAATCTAGGCCCCAACCACTCTATTACAGTCGATTATATGCTGAGCCCACTACAGCTATCGGACCAGGATACGCAACTTTTATTTGAAATCTCACCGATGGATCGGCACCTGCGTATTGCACGGGAAGAAAAATTACTCAGCGAGCAACAGGCTACACGTAACCTGGTACGCGGAATGGCCCATGAGATTAAAAACCCACTGGGTGGTCTACGTGGCGCAGCCCAGCTACTGGAACGTGAACTGGAATCAGACAACCTGAAAGACTACACCCGTATCATTATTGGTGAAGCAGATCGCCTGCAAACCCTGGTTGACCGTATCCTGGGGCCCAACAACCTGCCCCACAAAACGGACGTCAATATCCACCAGGTACTTGAACATGTACGCCACCTGGTGAATGCCGAGGTAGCGGAAAATATATCCCTCAAATTTGATTACGACCCCAGCCTGCCAGAGATCTATGCCGACCCGGACCTGCTGATACAGGTTGTGCTCAATATCACGCGCAATGCGGTCGCGGCACTCAATGGCCAGGGTGAGATCCTGTTCAGGACCCGGCCACAACGCCACTTCACCATTGGCCATGTGCATCACAAGCTGGTGCTACAGACCGAGATCATTGATAACGGCCCGGGGATTCCCGAAGAACTACTCGATCACATTTTTTACCCCATGGTCACCGGTCGCGCAGACGGCACCGGCCTTGGGCTATCCATTGCGCAATCATTAATTAATCAGCACGGCGGCCTCATCGAAGTCAACAGCCGACCGGGGCGAACCGTCTTTACTATTTATTTACCCCTGGAGCCGAAGGATGCCTGAATATCATATCTGGATTATTGATGACGACCAGTCAATACGCTGGGTACTGGAAAAGGCCATGGAACAGGCCAACTTCAAGGTCAGCAGCTTTGCCAATGCTGATGCGGCGATGGACGCCCTGGTGCATGATCGACCCGATGCCATTATCACTGATATACGTATGCCCGGCATGGACGGCCTTGAGTTCCTCAGCATACTGAGTCGAGACCACCCACAGATTCCGGCCATTATCATGACCGCACACTCTGACCTGGACAGTGCCGTATCTGCTTATCAGGGTGGCGCCTTCGAATACCTGCCCAAGCCCTTCGACATCGATGAGGCGGTTGACCTGGTTACCCGTGCCTGCAAACAGGCCGATAAACAGGGTCGTAAGGAGACGTCACGGCTGCAACAATCGACACCGGAAATTATTGGTGAAGCCCCGGCGATGCAGGAAGTATTCAGGGCCATCGGCCGTTTATCCAAATCGAATATTACGGTGTTAATCAATGGCGAATCAGGTACCGGCAAGGAGCTGGTGGCAAGCGCCTTACATAAGCACAGCCCCCGGGCCAGTCACCCGTTTATTGCCATCAATACCGCGGCCATCCCCAAGGACCTGCTCGAGTCTGAACTTTTTGGACACGAGCGCGGTGCCTTTACTGGCGCCACCGCCCAGCGGCGTGGGCGCTTTGAGCAGGCCGATGGCGGCACCCTGTTTCTCGATGAAATCGGTGATATGCCGGCCGACCTGCAAACCCGCTTGCTGCGCGTACTGGCCGATGGCCAGTTTTATCGTGTCGGTGGCCATACACCGATCAGGTCGAACGTACGTATTATCACCGCCACCCACCAGGACCTGGAAGAGCGGGTCAAGCTGGGGCTGTTCCGAGAGGACCTGTTCCATCGCCTGAATGTGATACGCATTCAACTACCTCCCTTGCGGGAACGCAAAGAGGATATCCCGGCACTGCTGTACCTGTTTTTACAACAGGCCGCCAGGGAAATTGAAGTGGAACCCAAAATCCTGTTGCCCGATGTCGAGACCTACCTCGCGAACCTCGACTGGCCAGGCAACGTCAGGCAACTGGAAAATACCTGTCGCTGGCTCACGGTGATGGCCTCAAGTCGTGAAATTCACATGTCTGACCTGCCGGCAGATCTACAATCCGAACCGACAGAAATCACGGCAACCGGGCAACAGGACTGGGAGTCCGCATTACACCAGTGGGCGGAACAGCAACTGGCGATGGGCCAGGAGAACCTGCTAGGAGATGCCACACCCAAATTCGAACGTATTATGATAGAAGCGGCGCTGGCAAAAACTGCAGGGCGTCGACAGGATGCAGCCCTGTTACTGGGCTGGGGAAGGAATACGCTGACGCGTAAAATCAAAGAACTGCAGATGGACTAGCCCCTTTTCTTTACGCAAAAAAAGGGCCTGCTTGAGCAGGCCCTTTTGGCATCAATCAAACAACTTTTTCAGTGTTTAGATTCTACGACAGAGATCATCCACTGCACCATTCACGACATCGTAAGCACCGGTAGTATTCTGTATATCACCCGCACCACCGTCACCATCATCCAGTTTAAGGTCGAGGATCTCACCAAATTTATCTTCTATGGTTGTCAGGCAAATAATTGTACCCGCAGTAATAGCAGTAGCATCATTAGCGCCTGTTCCACCCACTGTCTCTACCCCAAACACACCACCCAGGGCATGGGTTGGTGGGATTATCGCGGTATTATCTGCGGTTGGGGCACCGGTAATCAAGCCTGCCTGACGCAGGTGTTCCCATAACATAGCAGACTCATCAGCTGAACCATCAATAGAATCATAGGCGCCATCAATGACACCATTGCCATCACCATCGACAACGAGCCCACCCCAACGGCCAAGAGCATTCGGATCATCACCGGGCAGGGCGTTATAGCGATCCTGATAGGAATAGATGGCAGCGGCAATACCGTCCATACTGTTATTGGTATTACGGACTTTCGAATTATTGATCATCTCCTGCCCTTTAAGTACACCACCCAGCAGCAGGCCGATAATAACCAGCACGATTGCTATTTCGATGAGCGTAAAGCCCGCCTGTGTTTTTTTCATAGTCTGTTTCTCCAAAAGTAATGCCTTACAATTTATGTCAGTTATAAACGTCAGCCCGTCCACATAACAGTACAGTCGCTATTTATATCGTTAATATATAGCAGATAATAAATTTATTTGCTGCTATTTCTATAACTTAGAACAACTTTTTAATAAAATTTCCATCATTTGATGGTGCCGTGTCACCATAAATTTCTTACCCAATTAAAGAACACCTGCCTCAAGTAATTTTGCATAGAGGATATTTGGTGAAATCCATAGCACAATATCGTCGTATTCCGACCCAGCAATCTCTACACTTTCACGGTGCACGTAAATATCATCGTTACTGATATTATAATTAGCGGGACCACAGCCTGTACCCGCAATCGTTCCCTCACCATTCTCTATTTCATCAGCACTGGCCATAGTTGCCCAGTTTTTTCCCATAGAATAAACCACAGCCACTGCCTCTGTCGTTAATTCAGTCGCTGGTGGACAGGGACTACCATCACATACATTAATGGCGTTTAGGGGTGGTGGAACCACGGTAACATTGGTTGTAAATGAACTGCCATTAGCAATAGTTACACTGTAACGATAGGGATTACCCCAGGGATCAAGCAGCAGGTTCTCACAATTAAAATGCCCACTAATTCCCAGCGTAACGACTGGAATAAAACCTCGTGCATTAGTACAGACACCGCCACCAACTGGATCCTCAACACCTGTGCCTGGGATGGCTGGGCAAGGTATGCGACCATTTGCAATCGCAAACCCCATGATGGCCTGCTCAATCACTTTTAATTCTTCCCGCGCCTGTTTGATCTTTATCACTTCGCGCTGCGCGCCCAGCGGCACAATCAATGCACCGATAGTGAAACCGATAATGACCAGCACTATGGCCATTTCGATCAGGCTGAAACCCGATAATTTTTTTTGCTTAACTAGGGTGAGCATTTTGAAATAACCCGCTGATCACTTATACAATAGGCCACATCATTCCCGATTGAAAAATCAAACCGGTTATTCGCGATATCATAAGATTCAAGATAATTAGTATAGATGCCTTTTTCCAGATCACGTGCCTGTGCCGCTGTGGCAGTACCGGAATAGATGACAATGGCCGCATAATAACTACTCACGCCAGCTGTTATTACTTCCACACAGCTGGCTGGCGTTGTCGCGCAATCGGGCGTGCCCACGTCCGGCGCGTTGGACGGTTCGAATCCGCTACCGATGACATAAAAGAAATGGTCCTTCCAGTGACGCCATAGTACTTTATATTCATCATCAACCAATGTGTAATTCATACTTGCCGGTAAGGCTGGAAATGCATTTAATGTCGGCACTATCGCACTGCAGTTGGCAAACATATCGGCAGCAGGATTGCCTGTTGCCGTATTCGAATTGTCTATGGTCTCAGGCAGGCGCCCCGGCGTTTGATTTGACGCCGCATCATCATAGGAACTGTTCAGGCGATAATCGTCGATAGCGAGAGATAAGGCGACCGGGGCAGGCCAGGGCATCCAGAAATTGTTACCACCACCGCCACCTCCGGCTGTACAGGAAGCAAACACTGTATCACAGGCGTTTTCACACGTGGCCACACATGTGTTCCGACAATTTTGTCTAATTTGGTTACAGACTCTATTTGGCAAAATATTTGCGTCGCGACAAATTCCAGCCTCATCATTACACACCGTGATACAAGCCGGGCACAAATTATAACAAGTGGTTCTATCATTCGTGCATTGTGTCATACAGGCAGCATCACAGCCGCCACCGGTGACAACCGGATTGGTGGTGATATATTCATTCACACACAGCGCCAGTGATTCCGTTGCCGCATTGGCACGATTCATAAATAGCGGTGATTTACGTATCGCCAAAAAAATTTCCTGCTGGGTGATGGTGATGATGCGATCATTAATATTTGCATTCTGCTGGCTTCGTGCGGTGACAAAGGTATCCAGGCCCTGCAGCGTATCCAAACTGGCGTTGTCATGTATACCGATAGCGTCAAGATAATCCGATGCGACCACGGCATTGGGCGCGACCTTACAAAATAAGTTGGGATCAGCTGCCAATCGAGCCTGGCCGGCCAATTGTGCGCCTGGCGCTATCACTACCGCTACCACGCGATCTGCCGCTGCACCTGCTCTTAATGCATTACCATTTTCATCATACAGCTCAAACATACCCACAGAGTCTTCATTGAGCATTTCAGATCTTACAGTGCCACCGTGTTTATAGTCACCGGTCACGGCATACCAGAGGCATTCGCCTGATGCATCTTTTAAAGGCTCGATATCCATATGTTTCCAGGGCAATCGCCCTAAGACATGATCATATCTATTCGAACCGGTTTCACCATTGGGCCTGACACTACCCTCACTGGCTACCGACGGCGTCTCAGGACTGGGCAGGAATCCATACCAGCCACCCGAACCCACTCGTTCATAATTAGAGACCGCATAGGCCAACAATGCCTGCTTCGCCTTCGCCAGTGCATCGGTCGTTACCTGTTCACGGGAGCTGGGGCTGTTGACCACGGACAATTTTGTGACAAAATAAATCGACGCAGTCATCATGATCACGAGGAACAGCATAATTAATGCCGCGCCTTTCTGCGTACTGGCATTATTAGAAAGTCGATACTTTTGTCTCAAATCAATTCCATAAACTAATCACGCTACTCAAATAATATTGCACCTTAGCGACAACATAGCCAGACCATACAGCCATTAATCAGACTATTTCGTCAGGTAGATATCTTCAACCCGATTACTACCCTCATCCCACTGCTGGCCCGGCTTTATGCGAATATTTTTCTGGCTAATTTTTACCGGTATTTTTGTTGATTGTTGTTTTATGCCATCGATGCGTACAAGCACATTGCCCAGTCGATTATGTTTCATGGTATTGCTATCATTCACCCAGACAACGGGTTTCGAGCCGTTACGCATCACCAGTCCCTTAACCGTTATTTTCGATGTCTTTGCCTGTGCTGCAGCATCATCCTTTGTACCCCCAGCCAGGACGCGCAGGCGCATAGCATCCAGTTGCTGTCGCTCCATAGGACTGGTAAACAAGGTGCCTAATCCGGAGACACCGGGATAATCCGACGCCTGGACGGTCGCAATACACAGGAAAAAAACGAGAAGACTTATACGATGCAGGCCTGTCATTGCCTATGCCCCTTTTGTCTTGATGCTATACCAGTTCAATACACAACTGGCATTCAGGTTATTCAGGTCTTTCTGGTCCAGTAAACTGGCACCCAGCTGCTTCTTGCGTTCGATATTACACTGCTCAATATCAAACAGGCCTTTCGCTTCATTATCAAGCGTATTGAAAAAATTATACAAATCACCTTCATGCAAAAGACGCATAGACAACTTCATCCTGCTTCTTGCCACCTGTATTCCTGGAAAAGCTTTTTTGAGCCCGGCATCTTTAATAAGCATTTGATGCTCAATGCTGTACTCTATGCGCGGTATATGAAACCGGTTAGCCGTTGACTCTATTTTCTCTGCCCAGTTAAGACGGTCCTCTTCATTGAAAACATTCCGCTTGTCCATTAATTTAAATCTTGTATTAAACTCACTTAATATCCGACTGTTATTTTTCGCATTGTCATATTCTGTCTGTGCCGCACGCAGAGCCTTCCTTGCTGCTTTCATCTCCTTATCCTTTTCAATCCAGAATGACACTGATTGATAGCTAATAGCAGACGACACCACTATAGCTGACAAAAACAAAAGTGCATTTCTTTTCATTTGTGACTGCAGGCTCATGACTTATGCGCCTCCAGTATCAAACGAAACTCGAATACATCCTTTCCCACAGCCTTCTTTTCAACGCCTTCGACAGCCTTAAAGCTCGTCTTCTCGCTCATATCTAATGGTAATTTTATTATATCGAGTTCGACCACATTCTTATTCGATGTTAAGGAACCTGTCAGCCGATTTATGACACCTACCTCTTTTCTAATGCCATCGTTTTTGTCCTCTACTACACCTTTGATATGTGAATAGTGCCTGACTGCCTTATCACTACCATGACGAATTACATGACTGTATTTCCTGCCACTCATTTCTTTAAGTGTACTCTGCGTCTGCATCCAGTCCACACCCGTTATATGTAAGCCCGACTGTTTGCCGACGGTGATTATTTTTCCCAGGCTTGACATAAAACCCTGCGGAGAGACGCGTTTGGCAGCCACCACCTCATCATAAAACAGGACGGATGATTTAATTGCCTGCGCCTTATCCAGCATTGTCTTAATGTCTATAAAGTCTCTCTTGTACTGCTGGTTAATCATCTTCTCCATTTTTATATCAGCCGCGATTTTTGCATCCATATCATTCGCATCCAAAAATGCGTAGGCCATGGCAAATACTGAACAGAAAAACATGAATAACCCTGCCAGTCGCATCGACTGAGACAGCAATAACCTGTAAAAATCTGAAAATAAACTCAGTGGACCATAGTGACCCCTGGGAACTGCAATGCCTGCACAGAGATAAGAATAAAGGCCGTTAGAATAATCGCCATCCAGCCCCCTGCAACCAAGCTCGGCCTCGATATCATGAACATTATGATACTGGAACTGACGTATCGGCGTATCTTCGCACTTGCTCCTTATTTCATCAAAATCCTTCTCTTTACACACTATATGTATACTTATATTTTCATCAAAGCCAATGTGCCTCTGATTCGCAAGGAACCTTATTGTCTGATCTGTTTCTTCTGCAATATACTCACCCAAAGACGCCTCTTCGAGGTTTATTACAGCAGATCGACTTGATTCAAATACCCCATTTACAAAATAACTTTGTCTGAGGTTGCTTGGAACCTGCTGACTAACCAGCAGTACATTCTTATCTTCTGCCGAAATGGCAGTAAATATTTTTTCACTAATCCTGGGTAATGACCATATGCCACTAAGAGGCACATTGTTCTGTTTTATTATTTTCAGCCAGGGCGCCAATAAGTCGGGATTTGTCAGTACGCTGTACTGTATCAGGTCATCTTTACGCCCTTCTTTCTCACGCCCCTTTAATCTATAGTGATAATAACCATCGCTCTTCCTGTACTGTCTCTGAATGAATCGTTTTACGATTGACTCACGATCTTTTTTGCCAACATGCGGTATTGTCTCATTATTAAAATCTTCCTCGATGAGGTCGACCAATAGCCTCAATGGAATTTCTGCCGTATTCGCCAGGTATTCATTGAATGCTGAAAAACCCTCTTCATCGGGCACAAAGGAATGCTGTTCCGAACACTGCTGCCCGGACCAGTGAAACACCGTCATCCTGTAACCCGAATAAAATATTACTCTTTTCACACTATACCTATGTCTTCATTTTTGAGAGCGTGTCGTAAACAGGACCCAGCACAGACGCCATAATCCATAGCATTACCATACCTAAAATTACTGTCAATACGGGCGTTATTGCCGCCTCCATCTTTTCAACAGTCTCCTTCACTTCCCTGTTGTAAAAATAACTAATGTTCAATAGCGCCTCATCCATGCCACCTGTATTTTCACCCACCCTTAACATGCGTATAACCAGTGATGGGTATATCTCAACTGACTTGAAGCTATCGCTAATCATCTCGCCCTCCTCGATCAAACTTCTTGCCCTCGCAATCGCTGTACTTATGACCGTGTTATTGACCAGGTTTTCTGCGATCTTTAGTGATTCAAGCACGGTCAGGCCAGAGCTATACATCATTGCAAAATAACTGGCAAATCGAGCCAGGTTTGTTTTCAGCATGAGCGGCCCGAACAGGTATAGTCTTAGCTTATAGCCATCCAGTCGATACCGGACAGCTGGCTTTCGCTTCGCTATATATTTCAGGGCAAAGAATATCGCCAATGGAAGACCGAATACAAGATACCAGTAATCTGTCATAAAGTTAGAGGTCGCAATCAACGCCCTGGTATGCAATGGAATCTCACCACCAATGTCTTTTATAAAAGGTATCAACTGAGGAATCAGGTACACCATTAAAAAACTAACAACTGCTAGCACTACCACACTCACGATTGCAGGATAGATCATTACTTTCTTGGTTTGCGATATAAGCTCATCCTGCCACTTGATATTTTCTGCCATATCGTGCAACACCTCGGCAACATTACCACTTTCTTCACCCACCTTAACCAGTGTCACGTATACCGAATCAAAACTCTCCGGAAATTCGGCTAATGCCTCGGAAAATGTCTTACCGCCTTCTATCGAATCTACCAGCCCTGAAAGGATCTCCTTCATCCTGCCATGCTCTAATGAGTCACCGAGATCTTTCAGGCCATCGAGGATACTGACACCGGACTTCGTGAGTTGCTGCATCTGGAATGAAAAATTAATAAGTTCCTTTCTATTAATCTTTTTACTGCCACGGCTTAATGCGCCCTTCTTATGCTCGCGAAAATTTATCAGGTCAAGACCCATTACAGACAGGCGCTGCTCAAGATCCAGCAGGTTCTCGGCCTCGATGCGATCCGTCCTGATCCTGCCGTCATTATCTATCGCTTTGTAACGGAACATTTTCCCCATGTTACAACCTATCCGTTAAATCTATGACGCGACTTACTTCATCCAGTGTTGTTATTCCTTCCACAACCCGACGGATGGCATCATCCGCCATGGTCTCGAAACCCTTTCGCTTTAATACTTTCTTAATTTTACCTATGGTCTCCCTGGCTGCAATCATTTCATCTATCTCATCATCAAAGCGAAGCACTTCAATTATGGCAATACGCCCCTTGTACCCCGTGTTATCACACTCACTACAACCCTCGTTGTGATAGACAATGACATCCTCGCCTATATCTA
>JAOUMO010000068.1 GCA_029881425.1 Gammaproteobacteria bacterium | reverse complement strand
GGTCGATAGAAGCAAGAGTGATGAAAGTAAATGAAATATTTGCATTGGCATCGTATAGCTGAAATCTAATTATCATTATATTATAGATTATGATTGCTTTGACATGGAGCTGTCCTGGAAAATGATGGAAAATATATGGCTATTATGTCCATGCTAAGGCTTATGTCAGATATCATTGATACTGTCCCAGTGCTCTTTAAGGCGCCTGGTCGAGATGGGTAAAGATGTTTTGAGGTGCTGTGCGTATAAAGAGACCCTGAATTCTTCAAGGAGCCAGCGGTAATAGTTGAGTTGGCTGGAGTTACGGCCCTTGACCTTTAGGTCGTCGGCGCGTTGTCTGTATTGAGACCATAAGTCAGAGAATTCAAGCCTCTTCTTACGGTCATCCAGTGGTGCAGACTGAATTTTTTGTAATCGGTAATTGATGGCTTTTAAAAAACGGGGATAGTGAATGAGCCAGGAGTCAGGTGTTTCAGAGATGAAACCAGGGAACACCAGGTAAGACAGTTGTTCTCTAATATCATTTGAGCTATCAAGGAGCTGCAATGGCATGGAATTGAGTTTTTTCATAACCTCATTGTATTCAGTGCCTATCTTCGTGAGTAAGTCTGACCAGTTTTTGCAGCTGGTTTCTATATGGGAGAGTCCATGAGTTATATTTCTGTTAAAGTCGCCAGTTGAGCTAACTGTTTTAGAAGTAAATAGTTCATCGATAATCAAGTGATAGATATCAATAGTTATATTGCTACAGCTATCCACTTTTCTAAAAATTACGCAGATTTTATCAAGGTTAACAAACTGTCTTTTAAATTTGCTCAGGCTTAATGCAATATTATTGATGTAAAGCTGCCTGATGCCTGCGTAGTGTGCATTGGCTGCATCGATTTTCGAGTAATAGATGCGAAGAGCTACCTTGTTTTTTTCTTTTGTTAGTGCGGGATATACAGTTAATTTTATGCCGCTTGAATTAGATTCATAGCAGCCAGGAAAATCATTGAGGATCTCAGGATCAACATGATCTAATCCCTGATCAATATTTTTGTGGATATTGTTTTGATGGTGGTCCTTGTAGGTTTCCTGTAATGCTAAAAGATTCCTGCTTTCTTTGAGAATATTTCCTGTTTCATCTATAACTCGAAAGTTAAGGAAAAGGTAATCATTAAGAAGCTCAGGTCGCCATGCATCATACGGTATAGTGATACCGGTCATTTTTGTTAATTGATTAGAGACTGTACTTATTAAAGGCGATGAAACAGGCGTTAAAGATTTTATGCAGGCAGTGGCAAAATCAGGTGCCGGAACAAAGTAGCGACGCAGTGATTTTGGTAAGGAGCGGATGAGCGCCGTTATTTTTTCGTGCAAAAGACCCGGGATTAGCCATTCACACAAATCGGGATCCAGAGTCATGATGGCGGCGGCAGGTGTTATGACTGTGATGCCGTCGTTATGGCCTGCGGGGTTTAGTGAGTATTCGAGTGGAAAATTAACATTATTTATCAGTATGTGGTCAGGGTAATTTTCCGCGCATATGTTGTTAATGCCATTGCCCGTGACAAGGCCCTGGTCGAATAGTAGCTGTCTGCCGTCATTGGTTTGTAGCCATTTGTCTAATAAGGCGCCAGAGTAAATGCCGTTGGGCAGGTGCGTCGCGTAAAACTGGAACAGGTCTGCGTCATCAGTCAGTATATTGGATTTACGCTGCTTGGCCTCGAGAGTTTTAATAGAGTCAACTAATTCATGGTTATGTTTATAGAAAAAGGCACTGGTATTTAAATGGCCTTCTATCAGTGCTGACTGTATGAATATTTCACGAGATTCAACCGGGTTGATGTCACCATAGTTTACGATCTTTGCCTGCTGGATGATAAGACCATACAGGCTGCTTTGCCTGTATGCTTTTACTGTGGATGATTTCTTGCTCCAGTGAGGGTTTTGGTAGCTATGTTTTAAAAGGTGAGATGCTTTTCTTAGAACCCAGTCGAGATCTATTTTTGCAACAAAATGTGCATAAACTCTGCTGGTTTCAAGTATTTCTGCGGACATAACATATTTGGGTCTTGATTTTGCAAGTGAGGACCCGGGAAATATATGAAATTTTCGGTTTCTGGTAGTCTGGTATTCGGACTCGTCAGTTTTAAGCCCAACATGTCCCAGTAGGCCGCTAAGTAGTGCCCTGTGAATCTGGTCATAATTGGCTGGGGTCTGGTTAAATGAAAACCCCAGTTTGTTGAGTATTTGTTTTATTTGTTTGTGTGTATCTAGCCATTCTCTTATCCTTGGCCAGGACAAATAATTTTCTGAGCACCAGGTTCTTAATTTGTTATTAGTAAGCTGTGATTTCTGGTCGTGAAAAGCAGTCCATATATTTAACAAAGTAATAAAATCGGAGTGCTTGTCTTCGAACTGCCTGTGTTTCTCGTGGGCCTGTTGTCTTTTGTCCAGCGGTCTTTCTCGTGGGTCCTGTATCGAAAGGGCAGATATAATTATAAGTGCTTCTGTGAGAGATGACTCGTGATTGGCTTCAATTAAAATGCGTGCAAATCGTGGTTCGATGGGTAGCTTATATAGGGTGCGCCCTGTTTTTGTTAATTTGTTTTTAGTATTAAAGGCACCCAGTTCAAATAAAAGTCTGTAGCCGTCCTTAATTAAACGATTGTCAGGGGCTTCGAGAAATGGAAAGTTTTCAATATGCCCCAGGTGATTGTTCTCCATCTGCAATATGACTGATGCCAGGTTGGTGCGCTGGATTTCAGGCTGTGTAAATTCATCGCGTTGATTAAAGTCATCCTCCGAGTAGAGTCGTATGCAGGTGCCATTGCTTGTTCGGCCGCAGCGTCCCTTTCTCTGGTTGGCAGAGGCCTGTGATACCGGTTCAATCGGGAGACGCTGGATTTTATTTTTCCATGAGTAACGCGAAATCCTGGCAAGGCCTGAATCAATAACATATTTTATGCCGGGGACAGTTAATGATGTTTCTGCAATATTTGTCGATAAGATGATGCGACGCCTGGCCGATGTTTTAAATATCCGTGTCTGTTCAGTAATGGATAAACGTGCGATTAGTGTCAGGATCTCTGTGTGGTCATAGTTCTGTTTTTTTAGGAAATTGGCCGTATCCTTGATATCTCTCTCGCCACTGAGAAAGACCAGGATATCGCCACGTCCGTGGCTACTTAATTCTTCAATGGCATTTGCAATGCCCTGTTGAAGATCAATGGACCTGTCCTGTCCCTCTTGAATCAATGGTCGATAAAGAATCTCGACCGGGTAGGTCCTTCCCGATACTTCTATTACGGGCGCATCATTGAAATGTTTTGAAAAGCGTTGTGGGTCAATGGTAGCCGACGTAATAACCAGTTTAAGGTCTGGTCTTTTGGGTAACAATAGCTTGAGGTAGCCCAGTATGAAGTCAATATTCAGGCTGCGCTCATGTGCTTCATCGATAATAAGGCAGTCATATTGATTAAGGTAGGGGTCGTGATTGATCTCGGAGAGCAGGATGCCATCCGTCATTAATTTAACCTGGCTGCCACTGGATACCTGGTCGTTGAAGCGGACCTTATAGCCTATGGTTTGGCCCAGTTCTGTACCCAGCTCCTCTGCAATCCTGTTGGCAACAGATCGGGCGGCCAGTCGACGTGGCTGGGTGTGGCCTATGATGCCGCGCTTGCCATAGCCGGATTCGAGACAGATTTTTGGGAGCTGGGTTGTTTTGCCTGATCCGGTCTCGCCACAAACGATAATGACCTGGTTTTCCATAAACAGGTTTTTTATTTCCTCTTTTTTATGGCTAACGGGTAATTCTGTGGGGTAGTTTATGTTCGAGATGTCGAAGCAGCGAGCTTCTGTTTTGGTGATCGATGTCTGAATTTCGAGTAACAGGGGTTCAAGCTGGGCACGTCTGGCTTTATCATTAGTCAGTTTATGGATGATTTTATTGAATTTTCTGTGCAGTCGGAAATGGTCTGTGAGCAGGCAGAGCTGGAGCTGGTTCTTGCATTCTGTCTGGAGTTGTTCAGAAGATAGATCAGTCATTAATATTACGGACAAAACGGAAATGAAGCGTTATTATGATGTCTAAGGAAAAAGATGCAAGTCGTGACACGTTCGGGTGGTGATTAATTGCACAAATGGAGCTATAAATATTGCTATTGGTTTGTTTGTAACCCCCTCGAATGACATTATAGTTGACAAGTTGCTACTGGAAGGACATAACCTGGAATGATGAAGCTTTCTGCCCCATATCTATTGCTGCTTACGGTGATATTTACGCTAAACACAGCCCTGGCTGAGGAGGCCCCTGTCCCCATTATTACTTATACATGTGATTCGGCTAATGATGTTATTAAAATAAAAAATGAAGTTAAATGGGGGGACGAAGGCAAGGCTATAAAGTTTTCTGATGATAATGGTATTTATAATCCATGGGACTGGGTTGATCATGACGCGAATGGACATTATATCGATACCCGGGTGGTTGAATTAGACTGCCAGCTTAATAATAACAAATACAAGGTTCTATTTAAGCCTAAACTGTTTGCTACTAATTCATCAGATAAGTGTGGTTCAAAGGTTTCTGCGACAGTATCTATCGTACGTGGGGGCTCAATCCTGTTGGATCGCAAAGATCTCGAGGCTTTCTGTCATGGTAATGCGCCCATTATTCGCGGCATTAAGGTGACGGGAAAAACAGCCGAAGTCAAAATATACAAGATTCCAAAATATAAATTCTATTAGGGCTTGTGTCCCTGTTTTTAGGGCTTCACTAATCCGAGTCGTAACGCTTCAAGTGTTGCCTGGGCACGATTGGAAACATTCAGCTTCCCGTAAATACTTTTCAGGTGGCTGGCAACCGTATTTGATGTGATGCCAAGAATTTCTGCGGCCTGGTTACGGCTTAGTCCCTTGGCAATTGCGCTCAGGATTTCTTTTTCACGATCAGAGAGGGCAGGCTTGTCTGATGTCTCGGGTTCAGTATGGAAGTGCTGTATCATTTTTCGGGCGATCGAAGGTGATATAGGTGGCTCGCCCTTCAGTATGCCCTGTAAATTATGAATAAATTCGTCTGTTGTCTGTTCTTTTAACAGGTAGCCCTGTGCACCAGCCTCCAGGGCGGGGAAAAGATAGTCGTCATCATCAAAAATGGTGGCCACTACACAGTAGGTGTCGGGTGATTGGCGATTAATTTCACGGATAATATCAACCCCATTACCATCGGGCAGGTTAAGGTCAATAAGTGCGAGGTTAAATTGATGATCAGCCAGTAGTTTTCGTGCCTGTGCCTGGCTGGAGGCCTCGTGTATTTCAACCTCTTTAAATGCCTGTTGAATAATATTGGTTAGCCATTCGCGGGTTTCATGATGGTCTTCTAGTACAAGTACGGATTGCATAATTCTAATCAGTTGTGGTGGATATGGGGAAGCTTATATCGACACAACAGCCTTTGTTATTATTAGTTTCTGATTTAGAGTTCCATTCGACCTGTCCATTTAATTCTTTGATTCGAGTCTGGATATTATGTATACCCTTGCCTGGGATGCACTCGTCCATATTGAAGCCAACGCCATTATCTTCGGTACGAAAATTTAGCCAATTTTCATTGAGTATGACTGAAATGCTCATGAACTGCGCATTGGCATGACGAATGATATTGGTCGTCAGCTCATGTAGCACCCGGTTCAGGTTTATATGCTGTCTTGGTGTAAAAGCCATGTTTTCAAGTTGGCATGGTTGCTCCCATATAAGCTGCATGCCAATTGTATTCAGTCGTTCCTGAATCTCTGCTCGAATATCTGTTATCGCATCAAGTATCGTAGTTGTAGATCGGTTGTCAAGTGTGTAGATGGCATTTCTCAGGGATTTGAGAATGCTGCGGGCTATGTCTATGTCTTTCTGTTGTTCAAGTTTATGTATCAGGGTGAGCATCCTGGCGGCAACATCATCATGTAAATCACGGGCAATACGCTGTCGCTCTTCAGCTGCGCCCATCTCTACTGCGTGTTGAAAGCTATTGAACTGGCGAGTAATGGTGAGTAGTGCATTGGCTAGCTGGCAATCATTCTCCGTGAATGGTTTTTCATGATCGAGGCTGGTAATTTCAAAGTGCCCCCGGGTATCAATCGCAGGAACCATGAGTTTTAAATGGGGCTCAGCCAGTTGGCAGTCATCAATTTTGTTATCTTTTAAAGTGATGCTGACATTATTGAAGAACCGGGTCAGGATCGCCCGCCACTTTGTGTCGATGGCCTCATCAGAATCCTTGCTGGAGAGTTCCTCTATGAGCAAAGGCAGGTGGTGCTCGATATCGTTATGCACAGTGGCCGGCTTTTATAGTGTAATGGCGTTTCAATTGTTTACTCGGCCCATAGCAGAGAAGCTTTTTATAAAGGGCCGGGTCATGCCCTGGTCTTTATAAATTGTCTTGAAGTCGCCTTCAATGAATTTAAGTTTACCGGTGGTATAGGCGAGGCTAAAGCCTGCCTTGCCTACTTCCCTGTTAAGCCACTCGTTCCAGTGGTTTTGTTTGGCACGTAGATCCCAGTTAAGGTCCTGTCCATTATAGCTGCCGGCATCGATGATAAGCCCGTTTTCTACAATGATGCAGCCACGTGGTGTTATTTCATCGGGAAAGCCATAGCCGATGATGGAGTTGAAGTTAATTGCTTCAAGTGCAGTAACCAGTTCCGGATCCTTGTTCCATTCGGACTGGTATTTTTTCATCCATTGTTCATTGAACAGCTCAGACATGTCTACTCCTAATCTGCGCCCGGTCAAGGGGGGTCATTTATATTTATTTTAGTAGGGTTTGAAAAATTAGTTCTTTAGTTCCATGGTCATAGCATGGATATTATTATTTTTTAAGGTACTAAGGGTATTCTGTAACTCGGTTTTTTTATTGAATGGACCAATACGGACACGGTGCCATGTATCGTTATTTATGGTGACATCCTGGATATTCGATTGTATACCCAGTAACGCCAGGCTGGCCTTTAGCTTGTCGGCATCTTCATTGTTCCTGAATGATCCGGCCTGCAGCAGGTATTGTTTACCCGTGGCTATCTTGGTCGATGGCTCGGGCCTTTCCGTGCCGGAGCTGGTCAATTCTGATTCCGGTATGAAGACTTCGAGCTCTGGCAGTATGGTATAGAAGTCAAAGCGTGGTGCCTTGCCCGTATTTTTTTCAGGCATGCTCTTTTCTTTTGTGGCCTGTGTTGTCCGCGCCTTATCGAGTTCCTGTTTTATGGCCTGGGTAAAGCTGATATTTTCCGTCGGCTGTTTTTGTAAATACACCAGAAAGGCGATAAATAACCCAATCGCCAGGCCAGCAAATAGCCAGACATAGCCGGGCATAGTTGTTTTAGTGGACATATTGGCTCGCCCTTTTAAGTCTTTGGCAGTGGGGGGCATTACATTTTCTCTGGCGCAGACACACCGAGTAGCTTGAGGCCGTTACATAATACATGACGTGTCGCGGTAATCAGGTTGAGCCGGGCATTACGAATAGTTGCATCCTCAACAATGAACTGGTGTGCATTGTAATAGGTGTGTAGCTCATTGGCTGTGTCGCGCAGGAAATGTGCAAGCTGGTGAGGCTCTTCGTTAAGGGCTGATTTCTCCACATATTCCGGGTATCGGCTGAGCGAATTGATGAGCGCGACCTCATGGCTTTCGGTGAGCAGGTTGAGGTGCTCATTACCCTGCGGTATGTCGTGCTGAATATTTTTTTCGGCCAGCTGGCGGAACACGCTGCAGATGCGGGCATGGGCATACTGAATATAATAAACGGGGTTATCACTACTCTGGGATTTGGCCAGGTCGAGGTCAAAATCCATGTGCTGTTCACACTTGCGCATCACATAAAAGAAACGTGCTGCATCATTACCGACCTCTTCCCTGAGTTCGCGCAGGGTGACGAATGAGCCGGAGCGGGTCGACATCTGTACCTTTTCACCATGACGATAGAGTGAGGCGAACTGGACCAGTAATACATCCAGTTTGTCGGCATCATCGCCGAGGGCCTTTAGTGCCGCTTTTACGCGGGGTACATAGCCGTGGTGGTCTGCACCCCAGACATCGATAACACGATCAAAGCCACGTTCCATCTTGTCCATATGGTAGGCAATATCCGATGCAAAATAGGTGGCCTGGCCGTTATCGCGTACCACGACCCGGTCTTTTTCATCACCAAACTCGGTGGACTTAAACCAGAGCGCGCCTTTCTTTTCATAAATGTAACCGGTTGCCTGCAGGCGATCTATTGCCTGTTTGATCAGGCCACGCTGTGCCAGGGTGCGCTCTGAAAACCATTCATCATAGGTAACCCCAAAACCGGCCAGGTCCTCGCGAATGTCATCGAGGATGATGTTGAGGCCAAGATCAAACAGCTGTAGATAGGCGTCATCACCGAGCAGGGTTTTACAGCGCATGATCAGCGCATCGATATGGATTTCCTTATCACCACCATCGGGTTCATCGGCGGGAATGTCGTGCATTACCGCAGCAGTAGGGTGCACCAGGTTGCGGTCGTGCTGTGCCAGCAGGTCGCGGGCTATATCCTGTACATAATCGCCCTTGTAGGCATTGCTGGGGAAGGTGATTTCAACCTCGCATATCTGCAGGTAGCGCAGCCAGACACTGGTTGCCAGTATGTCCATCTGGCGACCCGCATCGTTGACATAGTATTCCCGGTGTACATCAAAGCCAATCGCTTCCAGTAAATCGGCCACGGTCGCGCCATAGGCTGCGCCACGTCCATGACCGACGTGCAGGGGGCCAGTAGGATTGGCGGAGACAAATTCCAGCTGTACCTTCCGCCCCGCGCCGATATTGCTCAGGCCATAGGTCTCTGCCTGGTTGAGTACGGTTGAAATGACCGACAGGGTATTGTCCTGGCTGACAAAGAAATTAATAAAACCGGGCCCTGCGATATCGACTTTTACAATCGCTGAGTTTTCCGGCAGGGCATCCACCAGCATCTGGGCCAGTTCGCGGGGATTTTTAGCCGCGGGCTTGGATAGCATCAGTGCCAGGTTGGTAGCAAAGTCACCGTGGCTCTGATCTTTGGTGCGGCTCAACTGGATATTTGCCTGCAGGTCTGCGGGTAAAGTACCGGCAGATTTCAGTGCGGAGACGGCCTGGGTCAGTAGGGTTTCGATTGCGTGTTTCAAGTTATTCAGTATCGGCTATGGGTGAAAATGCGCGAATTTTACATGGGAAAGGCCTCAGGATAAAGGTAAAGCCCGTAATAACTGCCGCTTTGACAGTCTCATCGAAAAATTCATGCTATGGCCATCTTGCTGGCTTACCTGCCCCGGTGTCGGTTAGTACATGTCCTGGGGGTCCACATCCAGCGACCAGCGCACCTGCCGGGATAATTTGAGCTGGCCAATACCGGCAATGAAATGCTTCAGGCAGTGATGCAGGGCACGGCGCTCACTGGCCTGGATAATCAATTGTGCGCGAAAACGACCAGCACGCTTTTCCATTGGCGCCGGTAGCGGCCCGTAGTGTTCAACTTCCGCCAGTTGCAGGTTATGGATGAACTGGGATACCTGCTGCAGGAAGGCATGGCAGGCATCACGTGTGCTGGCCTCTGCACGGATCACGGCCAGGTGCGTGAAGGGTGGGAAGGGTGCCTGTTTGCGTTCCTCGAGGGCGGCACGAGCGAAGCCCTCGTAGCCCTGGTGCAGCAGGGTATGTAACAGTGGGTGCTCGGGGTGGTGTGTCTGGATATAGACCTCACCGGGCTTCTCACCGCGCCCGGCGCGCCCGGATACCTGGACAATCAACTGCGCCATGTGCTCGGCACCCCGGAAATCGGCACTGAACAGGCCCTGGTCCGTATCCAGTATGCCGACCAGGGTGAGGTTAGGGAAATCATGGCCCTTGGCGAGCATCTGGGTGCCGATGAGGATACGTGATTCCCCCGACTGGGCCTGCTTCAATTTTTCATCCAGGCTGCCTTTACGGCGCGTGGTATCACGATCGATGCGGCTCAGGCTGATATCAGGAAAATGGGCCCTGAGCGCCTCTTCAATACGTTCAGTACCGGCGCCGGGAATGTGTAACGCGGGCGCCTGGCACTCTGGGCAGGTTTCCGGTGCACTGCGTTCGTGGCCACAGTGGTGGCACTGCAGGCGTTTATTATGGTGATGCAATGTCATATGGGCATCACAACGGGGGCAATCGGTGCTCCAGCCACAATCATGGCACATGAGCAGGGGGGCATAGCCGCGTCGATTAAGAAATAGCATCACCTGTCCCTGCTGCGCAAGGTGCTGGCGAATCTTCTCGACCAGGATATCGGACAGGCCATCGACCAGTGGCCGGCGACAGATATCCAGCAGGTGTACTTTGGGCGGTATCGCTCGGGATGCCCGCTGCCTCAGTTTTAGCAGGTGATACTGGCCTTTCAGCGCGTTATTCAGGCTTTCCAGCGAGGGTGTGGCGGAGCCCAGTAGTACCGGAATCCCCGCATTTTTTGCCCTCACCAGTGCCAGGTCGCGTGCATGGTAACGAAAGCCTTCCTGCTGCTTTAACGAGGCATCGTGCTCCTCGTCAATAATAATCAGCCCCAGTGCCGGCATCGGCGTAAACAGGGCCGAGCGGGTACCAATCACGACCGGTACCTGGTTACTTGCCGCCATGGTCCAGGCACAGAGACGCTGGCGATCATTCATGCCGGAGTGCAGCGAGGCCACCGGTGCACTCAGGCGTTGCTGGAATCGATGGGTCAGCTGTGGTGTCAGGCTGATTTCAGGTACCAGGATCAGTACCTGTTTGTGTTGTGCAATCACCTGTTCGACCAGCGCCAGGTAGACCTCCGTTTTTCCGCTACCGGTAATGCCCTGTAACAGGAAGGTATGAAATGCCCCAAAGCCTTTGGCCACACTATCTACAGCGGCCTGTTGTTCATCATGCAGTTGCGGTGCTTTTATGGGCGGCTGTGGGTTGCCCGT
>JAOUMO010000222.1 GCA_029881425.1 Gammaproteobacteria bacterium | reverse complement strand
TCAGGGAAAACCACGGTTTTAAATATGATTGGTGGCCTGGATAAACCCAGTAGTGGCGCTGTTTTTCTCGAGGCGTATGATCTCGGTAGTTTGAGTCGTTCAGCATTGTCTGAATTGCGACGGGACCGAATTGGTTTCGTATTCCAGTCCTATAATTTAATCCCGGTAATGACGGCTTACGAAAATACAGAGTTTGTTCTCAAGCTACAGGGACTGCATGAAGCGGAAATACGCGAACGTGTCATGTCAATACTTAAGGAAGTGGGCCTGGAGGGGCTGGAAAAAAGACGTCCGGATGAAATGTCGGGTGGACAGCAGCAGCGCGTGGCGATCGCCAGGGCTATAGTTACTCGTCCTGCAATAGTCCTTGCCGATGAGCCCACGGCAAATGTCGATTCAGCAACTGCCGAGTCGCTACTGGACCTGATGCAGCAATTAAATCAGGACGAAGCGATTACCTTCCTGTTTTCGACCCACGATCCACGAGTTATGGACAGGGCGCAGCGTTTAATTCGCTTACGTGATGGCCAGCTGGAAAGCGATGAGTTGCGTCAATGAGATGGCTGCTGGTAAGCCTTTGTCTTTTATCGGCTAACTGTTTTGCTTTTTATGTCCAGGACGGAAAGGATTATGCCCTTGATATGCGTGGCATGGTCAGGGCGTATGGCAGTTATTACCGATATGACAATAGTAATAATGCACTGGATAATACGGATACAGCACTGGCTGCGATCGGGCGCCTGATGATCGACCTGAAAATGCCATCGGGAACGACTGCAGAGTTGAATGTATACCAGACTTATATACCGGATGATTTGCTGGCATCCGATCAGTTACCATTGGACGTAGAGCGAAGTTCATTATTGGAATGGAGCTTGAGTGATGCGTCATATAGCCACCTGGCATTTGATCGATTAAATATTAAAACCAGCTGGGATAATATCGACCTAACCCTGGGGCGCCAGTCGATTAACCTGGCAACCACCTTTTATTTCACGCCCAATGACTTATTTGCGCCGTTTGCAGCCCAGAACTTTTATCGGGTATACAAGCCGGGTGTTGATGCACTGCGTGTGGAATTAAACCTGGGGGATTTTTCACAGCTTGAACTGATCAGTGTGTTGGGTTTCGAACGGGATACCACAACAGATACTGGCTGGAGTAATTCGCCAGAGGCTTCACGGGGGGCGCATCTTGTTCGCCTGTCAACAGTGATAGCGGACCAGGCCTGGTCATTCATCATTGCAGGGATGGATACGCAGTCACTGATGGGGATCTCCTTCCAGGGCGAGATGCTAGACTGGTTAGGTATTCGCATGGAAGGCCACGTGGCTGATCGTGATGACCAGTCCAGGGTGAAAGAAATCAGCATGGGTCTTGAACACCGCTGGGAAAACAGTATGGATCTACGGTTGGAATATTTTTATCACGGTGCCGGCGGTGATCGGGTGATCAATTATGGCTTGTATGATTCATATTATCTGGCAAGGCGTTATCTTGCCGTTGGCCTCTCATATCAACTGTCGCCATTAATGACGATAGATTTTCTCTGGAACCAGAATTTAGTGGATTATTCAGATTTGTATGCATTTCATGCACTGTATTCACTAGCAGATGAGTCGGAACTGGCAATAAATTTAAGTTTACCCCGTGGTGAAAAAAATGATGACACTGTGATAATGACTGAATTTGGTAGCTATCCAGCAACGATTAGTCTTGAATTGCGCCATTATTTTTAAAACATGTTTTGATTTTTAGTTGTGTAGAGGTAAGAATACAGCCTGTTTAACTGGCAGGTGAGTTTATGGATTTTTTACAGATTCTGGTATTGGCAGTGGTGCAGGGCTTAACCGAGTTCCTGCCCGTATCCAGCTCCGCGCATCTCATCCTGGTGCCGATTATTACCGGCTGGGCAGATCAGGGGCTGGCTTTTGATGTGGCTGTCCATGTCGGTACCTTGAGTGCAGTGGTGTTGTATTTTCGCTATGAGCTTATCCGCATGACGCGTGACTGGTTCGCCTCAGTGATGGGCCGGGGTTTTAGCCAGGACGCAAAACTGGCCTGGGCCGTTTTATTTGGAACCATCCCCGTTGGACTTGCCGGGCTTATGTTTAAGGACTTTATCGAAGGGCATTTGCGCACTGAGTTCGTGCTGGCAACGGCAACCCTGGTGTTTGCATTATTGCTGTGGTGGGCCGATGCAAAAGGCCGTGGGCAGCGTAGTGAATATAGTATTGGCTGGAAGGATATTGTCATTATCGGCATTGCACAGGCGCTCGCACTCATTCCAGGTACATCACGTTCAGGCGCCACCATGACAGCGGCTTTGATGCTGGGCCTGAGTCGCCAGGCCGCTGCACGGTTTTCATTTCTTTTATCGATCCCCGTTATCGTGCTAGCTGGTGGCCTTAAAACAGTAGATTATCTACAGGAGGCCAATATCGGCGATGCCCAGTCACTTATGCTGGGTGCATTAATTTCCGGTATAAGCGCCTATCTATGTATTCACCTGTTTCTTAAATTGCTTGAAAAAGTTGGTATGATGCCCTTTGTTATTTATCGAATAATCCTTGCGTTTGTTCTATTTCTGAGTTTTGCATGATGTCAGCAGGCATTTTAAGGTTGCGCCTGAGAAAGCTATGGCTGGTAATTGGCTTCAGTCTTGTCGGCTTTGTCATTTATGGAACACTCACGTCTAATCCGATCGATATGGGCGTGCATGTTTCGGATAAATATATGCATACGGTCGGCTATTTTGTTTTGATGGGCTGGTTTATGCAGCTATACGCAACACAGAAAGGGCGACTGTTCTGGGGTGCTGTATTTATTGCTATGGGTATAGGGTTAGAGTTTCTACAGGAGCTTGGTGGCATTCGT
>JAOUMO010000221.1 GCA_029881425.1 Gammaproteobacteria bacterium | reverse complement strand
CTGGTAAGTTATCCTCCAGTTTATTATGACATCAAAGCGCATTAGCCTGGCATCCCTGTGCGCGATCACTGCCCATCGATTCAGGCATTTTCAAGACCGACATATCTTCGACGCCCTCAGCCACAACAATAATTCCAAAAAACGTTTATCCATTTTTATTAACTCGCAAAACACAGGGAGGCAGGTACTGGCTACCCATAGTGTTAGTTCACCGATCAGGTTTTCATACTCAGCAAGGGGTATAAATTTGACGGGACAATGTTGTTATCGAACAGGCTGATGCTTATACCGCCAAACTTAACCCACACTTCCCTGGCGTTATCTAAGGCGGCATCAGTAATGCGGATTATTATAGTGCCAGGGATAGATGATCCTTACTATATATGTCCCTTTTGCATACGCCACTTATTAAGCTCTACCACCACTAACACCAAACTCGAAAGCATCAAGCACAGCATTAAATCCAGTAATGGTAAGGGCTGGGTGTGGAACACGACATTCAATGCAGGCAAATAAATAACCGCCATCTGTAACAAAATCGTAAACGAAACCGCGAGTAGCATCGGTCGATTCGAAAACAGCCCGATGCTAAATAATGATTCAGTTTCACTACGTACGGCCAGTGAATGGAACAACTGTGACAGGGTAAGCACGGTAAACACCATGGTCTGCCAGTAACTAACCTCACGTGATATGGCCCAGGCCTGGGCGGCGATGGACAGCCCACCAATAAACAGGCCAACCCAGATAATGTACTGCCACATACCGTGGGCAAAAATACTTTCCTGTGGCGGTCGCGGTGGCCGCTGCATGATGCCCGGCTCTGCCGGTTCGGCGGTAAAGGCCAGCCCCGGCAAACCATCGGTCACCAGGTTGATCCAGAGGATATGGATCGGCAACAGCGGGATCGGCAGGCCTAAAAAGGGGGCAAGAAACAGGGTCCATATTTCACCGGCATTTGAACTCATGGTGTACTTGATAAACTTGCGGATATTGTCGAAGATGCGTCGTCCGGCGGCAACGGCGCGCACGATGGTGGCAAAGTTATCATCCAGCAATACCATATCGGCCGCTTCGCGGGCAACATCGGTACCCTTCTGCCCCATGGCAATACCAATACCCGCACGCTTCAATGCCGGCGCATCGTTGACACCATCACCGGTCATGGCGACAAACTCGTTATTTTGTTGCAGCGCACGGACGATACGTATTTTTTGTTGTGGGCTCACCCTGGCATAGACGGCAATGGATTCTACTCGACGCGCAAACTCTTCATCGGAAAGGCCTGCCAGCTGTTCACCAGTGACCACGGATTTATCATCATCACTGATACCCAGTCGCCGGGCAATGGCGATCGCGGTGCCGGCGTGATCACCGGTAATCATCACCGGGGTAATGCCCGCGGTGATGCAATCGGCAACGGCCTGTGCAGCTTCCGCTCGCGGTGGATCGATAAGTGCCACCAGGCCGATAAAACACAGTTGCTGTTCGATACTCTCCGCATCAATCGCCCCCGGCATTTGCTCAAATTCACGTTGCGCAAAGGCCAGCACCCGATAGCCTTCCATTGCCAGTTGCTCCGCCTCGGCAAGCAGGGTATCGACATCGAAAGGCGTGCGGGCCTTAGTACTTAATCGACTGGTGCACTGGTGCAATATTTTTTCGGGTGCGCCCTTAACGTAAGCCATCACGGAACCCGCCTGCTGGTGCAGCGTGGTCATTTGCTTACGTTCACTGTCAAATGAAATTACCGCCTGCCGGGGCATCTGCTGTTCAAGCCGCTGTTTATCAAAACCCGCGGCCTTTGCCGCCTCAAACAGGGCGAGTTCCGTTGGCTCACCACTGGCCTGACTGGCACTAGTAATAACATCATTGTTTAACGCCAGCGCCTGCCCCAGTTCCTTCCAGGGCGAGTCATCAGCGATTGAAAAATGCGGGCGTCGTTCATCATCGGCCACAAACTGTTCCGCAGTCATGCGATTCTGCGTCAGGGTGCCGGTCTTGTCGGTACAGATGTAGGTCACCGAACCCAGTGTTTCCACCGCGGGCAGATTGCGCACCAGTGCGTGGTGCTGGATCAGTTTACGCGCACCGAAGGCGAGTGAAATCGTGACCACGGCAGGCAGCGCCTCGGGAATGGCGGCTACCGCCAGGCTGACGGCGGTGAGGAACATGAGCAGCATCGGTTGCCCCTGTAACAGACCGGCGATAAAGACGATGCCACAGATGACCAGCACCGCCAGTGCCAGGTAACGACCAAAGCGAGCAAGGCGTTTTTGCAGTGGGGTTTTAACGGCTATTTCGGTTTCGAGGATATTGGCAATCTGGCCGATTTCGGTTGCAGTACCGGTCGCGATCACCACACCTCGACCACGACCACGGGTGATAATGGTATTTTTAAAGGCGAGGTTTAAGCGATCACCCAGCACCCGCTCCGGCTCGGCTATCACTGCCTGCTGTTTTGTTACCGGCTGCGACTCACCGCTCAGCGCCGATTCATCGACCTGTAATGCTTCAACCTCTAACAGGCGCAGGTCTGCGGGCACTATATTGCCGGCTTCAAGCAGCACCACATCACCAGTTACCAGTTGGGAAGCAGACAGGGATACCACTAAACCATCACGCAGCACTCGCGCCTCGGGGGCCGCCATTTTCCGGAGTGCGGCAACCGCACGCTCGGCACGGAATTCCTGCACCGTACCGATAATGGCATTGAGTATAACTATCACCAGTATGGCGATGGTGTCCTGTGGCTCGCCGATGACACCTGAGACCAGTGCTGCGGCCAACAGCACCATGATCATAAAATCAGCAAACTGCCCAAGCAGCATGGTTAGCACAGACCGTCGCCTGCCCTCGGGCAGGGCATTCTCACCCTGCTGC
>JAOUMO010000220.1 GCA_029881425.1 Gammaproteobacteria bacterium | reverse complement strand
TCGTGGCCGCGTTAAGCAGCAAATGGAAAAAAGCCAGCGAGAGTATTACCTGAATGAGCAGATGAAGGCCATCCAGAAAGAGCTGGGCGATATGGATGATGCGCCCAATGAAATTGAGGACCTGCAAAATAAGATTGAAAAAGCGGGTATGAGTAAAGAGGCGAAGAAGAAAGCGACCACGGAAATAAACAAGCTGAAGATGATGTCACCCATGTCGGCAGAGGCCACGGTGGTAAGAAATTATATCGATGCGCTGGTCGGTTGTCCCTGGAAGAAACGAAGCAAAATTAGTAACGATCTGAGCGATGCCGAAAAGGTGCTGGATGAAGATCATTACGGGCTGGATAAGGTTAAGGAACGTATCCTCGAGTATTTAGCCGTGCAGCAGCGGGTTAAAAAACTGAAGGGCCCGATCCTGTGCCTGGTCGGTCCTCCGGGTGTCGGTAAGACCTCGCTTGGGCATTCAATTGCCAGGGCAACCAACCGTAAGTTTACCCGTATGGCCCTGGGTGGCGTGCGTGATGAGGCAGAAATTCGTGGTCATCGCCGCACCTATATCGGCTCAATGCCGGGTAAGGTGATCCAGAACCTGAGCAAGGTGGGTACACGTAACCCATTGTTCCTGCTGGACGAAATAGACAAGATGGCGCAGGATTTTCGTGGTGACCCGGCTTCGGCATTGCTCGAAGTGCTCGATCCTGAACAGAATCACACCTTTGGTGATCACTACCTGGAAGTGGATTTTGATCTTTCAGACGTGATGTTTATTGCCACATCAAATAGCATGAATATCCCGGCACCTTTGCTGGATCGTATGGAAGTTATTCGCATCCCCGGTTATACCGAAGATGAAAAACTGAATATTGCCAAAAACTACCTGTTGACTAAACAGATGGAAAATAATGGCTTGAAAAAAGACGAGATGGTCCTGTCCGATGATGCGTTGCTGGATGTGGTACGTTATTACACCCGCGAAGCTGGCGTGCGTAGCCTGGAGCGTGAAATTGCCAAAATCTGTCGTAAGGTTGTGAAAGATGTGCTGCTCAAGCCATCGAGCAAGCAGGTACGAATTACACAGAAGAATCTTGAAAAATACCTGGGCGTGAAGCGTTTCCGTTATGGCAAGGCTGAAGAGAATGACCAGATCGGCCAGGTAACCGGTTTAGCCTGGACGGAAGTCGGCGGTGAACTGCTTAGCATCGAAGCTGCCGTGATGGCGGGTAAGGGTAAGCAGACCTTCACTGGTCAGCTGGGTGATGTTATGCAGGAATCCATACAGGCGGCCATGACCGTTGTGCGGAGCCGGGCTGCATCACTGGGCCTCACTACGGATTTCCATGAAGGCAAGGATATCCACATCCATGTACCTGAAGGTGCTACACCCAAAGATGGTCCCAGTGCCGGTGTGGGCATGTGTACGGCTATTGTATCAGCTATTACGGGTATACCGGTCAGGTCCAATGTGGCTATGACGGGTGAAATCACGCTCAGGGGTGAGGTTTTGCCGATTGGTGGACTCAAAGAGAAGTTGCTAGCTGCACATCGAGGCGGTATAGATACCATTATCATTCCCCATGAAAATGAGAAGGACCTGATAGAAATACCTAAATCAGTGCTGGGTCAGCTGGATATCCGTCCGGTACAATGGATCGATGATGTGCTTGAAGTTGCATTGCAATATATGCCAACGCCAGTCGATGAAAATGGCAAGGCAGTTCCACCAGCAGAGACTAAAAGCAAATCGAAAAATGCCAAGAAAGTTGATGAGCTAAGACATCATTAAATTTTAGTCTGGATATTTGTAAGTAATGAAAAGCGAAGTTGTTTTGGGCAGCTTCGCTTTTTTATATGACTGATTATCAGTAAATAAGTAAAAAAATAATTCTTTTTTTACTTATTTAAAACGATCAATATTAGCCGTACAGAATCGTAGAAAACCTGAAAAAACTGCATTTTTTTAGACAAAAACGACAAAATTGCTATTGACATATTTTAATCACAATAAATCCGTGGATTATTCGATAAAAGCCATTGACACAGGCGTTTCAGGGCTGGTATAAATTCGCGCAAAGAACATATTTAGTTTATTAGTAGTGTTTGCAATTCCCCTCGCTGTACATAATCAGTCGATCAGGGCTTTACAAATAATTCACTTTTAATTCCTCGTGGGGCCTTGTCCCCGAAATTTTGACCACCTAATAAGGGATCAATAATGAATAAATCAGAACTTATCGATGCTATTGCAGAAAATTCAGGCCTGTCAAAAGCTGATTCAGGTCGTGCACTTGATGGCTTTATCGCTGCTGTTGGCGGTGCTTTAAAAAATAATGACCAGGTAACAATCGTAGGCTTCGGTACTTACCTTGTACGCCAGAGAGCAGCACGTACTGGTCGTAACCCACAGACGGGTGCTGAGATTCAGATTGCAGCAGCCAATGTGCCTGCATTTAAGCCTGGTAAAGCGCTGAAAGATACAGTAAACTAGCGCCCGCTTAAACGGCGGGTGATTAGCTCAGTTGGTAGAGCGTCGCCCTTACAAGGCGAATGTCGGGGGTTCAAATCCCTCATCACCCACCACTTGGACCGGTAGTTCAGCTGGTTAGAATGCCGGCCTGTCACGCCGGAGGTCGCGAGTTCGAGTCTCGTCCGGTCCGCCATACAATAAAAAAGCCCCCTGATGTTTAGGGGGCTTTTTTATTGTCTGACAGACTGGATGGTCATGACGAGAACTAGTTTCGAAAAAATTGCCGGGAGCAATTTTTAACATGGTGCTTTGATTGTTTTTTAATCAAAGTTCCATGGCCCCGAAGGTTCCTACATGGATGTAGGCAGTAGAGCAACGCAGGAGCAGTTGCCGAGGTGGAGGGCAGGAGCCCGGAATAGTCTCGCTGTCAGGTTATGAGAAAACCTCAAG
>JAOUMO010000219.1 GCA_029881425.1 Gammaproteobacteria bacterium | reverse complement strand
CAGACCGATAGCCATGGGGACTTGCAGGCCTGCGACACGCTTGATGTCGAAACGCCGGTTAAAAGCCAGCATTAGCCGACCAGTCCTGCAATGCCGTAAACTGAACCGGCAATAAATATGCCGATCAGGCCACCAGACAGAAACTGTTTGCCTTTCTCTGAATTGCCACTACTGAAATACATGCCGGAAGCGGCGATAGCCACGACGCCAATAATGCCGACTAATAGTGTCACTGTATCGGTAATTAGCAGGCCCTTTTCTTCAAGTTGTGAACTGACATCACCGCCTTGCGCATAAGAGGGCAATTCTGCGTGAGCGAGTTTGCTCAGTAGCAGTATTGCCGTTGTCATCAGGGTGTTTTTTATGTTTCTCATAACGTCTCCATAGTGTAATCACACTAACTGTAAAAAATATCTGTGAAGGCTTCCGTTATTAACGGATGCCTTTGCGTTTTAAATCCAGCTCGGTACGTGCATACCAGCCAGAAATTCTGATTAAGCCTGTGCCGATGACATACAGCGGCAACAATAAAATCGCATTAATGTTTATCGTGATTAACATCGCCATTAGCCATTCCTGCACTGTGCTGGCCCCGGCAAACCAGTGTACGAGCTGGTGGCCCTGCTCGCTCGGTGAGAGAGGTAACAAAAAACGGTTAAGCAACCATTCCCGGACGAGTCCACCGCCTAATGTCACGCCGCGCACTTCAAACATAGGCACACTCACTAACACCGTAAATAAAAAAGTGGGCAGTATGAGCAATGGCCAAAGTCGTAACCAGGTTAACAAGTCGCTTCTCCCCAGCCAGGATTTTCAGCCAGTGAAGGCGTTAATGCTGAGATGTCTTCAGTCTCTGTTTTTGCCTGCGCGAGATGGCGTATTTCTTCAAGTTTGTAAGGGTTGAGGTATCGCTCCCAAAAACGCAAGCCGATGCGCAGATCATCGCTGTGTTCGTTTTTGGGTAATGGTGTGTTTTGCCAGTCACCAAATTCAGGTAAGGGAAAGCGCATGCGCCAAAAGGGATTGCGCGCCTGTGTGCCCTGAGTGATCTGTGTTGAGATATAGGCTTCGCCGGTGGCCAGTTCCTTTAGATCTCGGCTAACGACGCGCTCGTTCTCGCGCATACTGAAGCTGTTGCTCGAACGAAAGCGGTCTTTAGAGGCCGAGACTTCAGCCACTTCGTAACGATCTAACATCCGTTTTGCATAATCAATCGTGGACTCGCCCTGCACACGTAGAAATATCTTGGTGGCCGCCAGGTCATCCATCTGTTCCAGAAAGATGGGTGAGACTTCTTTGATCTGAGCGACTGATTGAAAACTAAAGGCGGCGGGCATTGCCGCGCTGCGTGCTCTTGCCATGAAGGGAGAGAAACCCTCATGCACGAACTTACCCCAGTCATCGAATAACAGGGGATAATAATTCGCACTGCTACCGCCACTTAACTGCCGATGCCGTGCTTCCACGGCAAACATTTCAATAATGGCGATGGCTACTGCGGCGGAGTATTTGGTGTACGGCAAATGAAAATAAGCCGACTGATCGTTATTAATTAAGTTGTGTATATCAATGTCCGGCTGATAATCATTTAGACGATCTGTGTGTTCGCCAGAGACATAGATAAATAATCGATTGAGTAGACCCGCAACATTTTTTATCCGTTCATCTTGCGGGATATCAAACCAGGCTTTGGCCAGCGACAACTGTTCCGCATTGACCTTATCGGAAGCTTTCGCGCGCCGGATTAATTCATAACCGGCATCTTCGACGGTCATCACTACGTACAGGTCACGTAAGTTGGCCGGTTGATCTAAATTTAACAGCACCGGGATTACCCGGTTTAATGCAGTGTACTGTTCATCAGAATAGTAGCTGGTTGATGATGAGGTGCCGATGAGTACTGCACTTAAACGATCAACCACGGAAGCCGCATCGCCGGACATTAAATTGATACTGGCCGAGTGTTCTAATTCGGTCGAGAAAAGATAATCCGGCGCACCGACACAACCGATGTATTTCTGGATGATGTCGAGATCACCTTTACCGTCAAAAAAGGCCATGCCTTTACCCAGCGTTTTTTTGACGTATTGAACGTAACCCAGACTGAATGATTCGCTCTTGCCTGCACCGGGTTGACCAAAACAAAGTACGCCTTGCATGAGTGTTTTAATCGACAGGCTACACGGCTCTTTGATGGGTCTATCTGGATTGGTGATCTCATTCGCTTCACCCAGTAACCAGTCATTACTTGCTTGTGCCTGTATGGGTTCGGGGCGTGAGTGGATTAAAAAAGCGATAGCGACTAGCGCGGATAGTGCCAATAAAAAAAACAGCCACGACCAGGTGAACGTTAATATCAGCGCATCAATGACAATGACCGACAAAATAATAATCAGCATTGATCTCAAAACAAACTCCAGAGCGGATCAACACTAATAACTTCGATGTCGGGTAATCGTAATTCGGGGTTTTTACAGTCTTTGTGGTGTCGGCCTATCCACTTCTGATGACGTTCAGCCTGTTTTGTGCTGGTGGTTGCAACTATAAAGTGATTAGCCAGATCACACCAACGTTGGCCGGTGTGTTCATGATAGTGATTCATATCGGGCGCATGTCGCCGTGCCCAGGTTCTGAGTATCCGGTTAGATGCCATACAATAATCATCGAGCAATACCAAATAGGAGCGCCCCAATTGATCAATCGCCCCGTGTTCACCAATCGCAGGTCTTAGGCCATGTTTAAACAGCTGTAATCTGGGTGTCCATTTGAAGCCAGGATATTTATCAGAAAGCACCCTGCCTATTTCATTACGATGACAGGCATGTTGTTGAACGCTCGCGCTCGGTGTCCGTTTACCTGACGTGAGCATCTTGTCCATGGTCCTGGCACCGGTACAACTCAGCCGCAAAATGGCAGGCCTGAATCCGGACTCAATCACA
>JAOUMO010000067.1 GCA_029881425.1 Gammaproteobacteria bacterium | reverse complement strand
GGAACACCGGGGGATGAGCAAGCTCAAGTCCACCTACACCGACAAGTTGCCGCAGCAGGTGGATGCCACAACCGGCCGCGTACATACCTCCTACCACCAGGCCGTAACCGCGACCGGGCGGCTGTCCTCATCTAACCCCAATTTACAGAATATCCCGATACGCTCAGCCGAGGGCCGGCGCATTCGCCAGGCCTTTATAGCGGAAGACGGCTACCAGCTGGTGGCGGCGGATTATTCACAGATCGAACTCAGGATCATGGCCCATCTCTCGGGCGATAAAAGCCTGCTCAGTGCCTTTGCCGAAGGGCGCGATGTCCACCAGGCCACCGCGGCCGAGGTCTTTGGCATGGCACTGGATGAGGTGAGCAGTGAACAGCGCCGTGCCGCCAAGGCAATCAATTTTGGCCTGATTTACGGCATGTCGGCCTTTGGCCTCGCGAAACAGCTGAATATCAGTCGCTACGATGCCCAGGAATACGTAAACCTGTATTTCGAGCGTTACCCCGGGGTGAAGCAATATATGGATAACACCCGTGAGCTGGCCCACGAGCAGGGTTATGTCGAGACCCTGTTTGGCCGTCGCCTCTACCTGCCCGAGATCAATTCCCGCAACGGTCAGCGTCGCCAGTATGCCGAACGTACAGCGATCAATGCCCCGATGCAGGGTACAGCGGCGGATATCATCAAAAAGGCGATGATCCAGCTGGACCAGTCATTGGTGGCTAGCTCGCTGGATGCGCGTATGGTGATGCAGGTCCACGATGAACTGGTATTTGAGGTGGCAAAGAAAGATATAGGCGCACTAACAGTGCTGGCACATAAGGATATGGAATCAGCCGCCAAGCTGGATGTACCGTTACTGGTTGAAGTGGGTGTCGGTGATAACTGGGATGAGGCGCATTAGCCCTGGAAAAGTGGCGGATGATGCAGGTGTTTTTGGTTTTAAAAGCAAAAGAAAACGCAAATGCACGCAAACAGCGCAAATAAAAGTGAATACTAGATTAGTATTTAGACATGCGGTCAATCTTCGGCCTTGTACAGGTTGATAGTATATCCCCCCCGTTTTATTGCGGGTATTCGGTGTATTTGCGTTTTCTTTCACGTCCAGTGAATGTTCTTTAAGGTGCTAACGATAGCCAATTTAGCCGTTGATCGGAATTGAGCTAAAGCCGCATACCACTCGTCGGTTGTATTTTGACATCCGTCCGATATGAACTTTAATTACTAATACAGAGTCAGGTATTGCAGATGTAAGAATTGCGCTAAAGCCCAGCGCAAGCCCGCTTGCCTCCCTGAGCGGGCGCTTTGTGGTCGGCAACCCCAAGCTGACCTCTAATTGTCCTCGATCCCCCAAAGATCGGGGATTTTTTCTTTTTGGCGGGGTCGTTTTTAGCCGGCTTTGGCGACTCGCCTCATCTCGGCTCAGATTTGTTTTACGAAGCCCGCTAGCCGTCCTGACCCGGTAGCATGTCACGAATACCCAGGAAACGTTCAAAGTAATGGCTGGATATAAATCAATTCAATCAGATATTATCGCGTTATACTTTGCCTGTCTTTGATCCACAGGGTTTTGAGTTGGGTCTATCCTGCTAACCGGTTGTCGTGAATGAATACCAGTAATCTAAAAGAAGCAATACGAATCCAGCGTGAAAAGCTAACCGCGATGCTTGGCGAAGAAATGCATGAGCTGGCATTACAGTTTGCCAGCAAGATTAATCAGCGGCAGGCAATAGAGTCTATGTTGATACAGGCCTTGCCACGATTCACATCCTGTAAACACCTGTATGTACTGGATGCCAGTGGTGTACAGATTACAGATAATATTACACAGCACGGAAACGATGCGGAGCATTATGGTCGCGACCGTATGGATCGGCCCTATATGGAAGGCATCATCGGCTCAACAGATTTTAAGCTATCAGAGGCCTATATCAGTCGTAACAAAAAGAGGCCTTCCCTGACAGCGATCCAGGTGATTAGAAATACAGATGGCGAGAGGATAGGCTTCCTCGGTGCGGATTTTGATTTGAGAGAGTTGCCCGGTATTAAAGAAGGGTATAAGGAGCCGGATAACTGGCGCCAGATTAAGGGTGACCCTGCAATTCGTGGTGTGGTGTTTCATCAGCAGAGAATAGAAAGCCAGATGGATAAGCACCTGGACGAGGTTATACCCATTATGACTGAGTTAATGGCCGAGCACGGTGTGTTTCACGGGAAGTTACATTTCTCCAGTAGCCGGGCCAGTATCTGGCTGGTTGATGACCCGTTTAGTTACAGGATATTAAATATTGATGAAATAATAGATCCTGATATTTGTCTCGCATACCCACAGCATGATTACCATGAAAGAGCTATTGTGCCGGTGGAAAAAATTATGCCCGTGTTCGAAATTTTCAGGCACCTGAGATTTGCCGATGAAAATGTATATTTAAGGGCCGGTTCATTGAATGTAATTAATGGCATGGTTGGCCTGAACTTCTCGTGTGACGGCTCCCACTACATGCGTTACGATGAGTTCCTGGAGAAAAATGTAGATTTCTGGTTTGGCGCAGTAACTGACAAACAGGGATAATCAGGGCCTGCATATATTTCCATCATGGCAGGCGAGCAGCATTAAAGAATAGAAGTAAATATATGACATTAATTAGATTTTGTAGTGTTCTTAAGTTAGAGCGTATACCTTATGGTCTATTGGTGATTGCCAGCCTGACCCTGGGTCTTGCGCCGTTTGTACCAGAGCCCCATGTGTGGGAAAAGATCAAGATGCTGGTGGGTGGCGAACTGGCGAGACCGATAGATATTTTTGATTTAGTCATGCATGCGACGCCTATGATATTGCTGTTAATAAAGCTGGGCTGTCAAACCAACAAAAGTAAAAATTGATTTAGATACAGGATTCAGATTATGGCCGTTATCGAGTGGAAAGACGAATTTAAAACCGGAATTTCGGGTGTAGATTATGAGCATGAAGAACTTATTAATCAGATTAATAGTATCTTCAAGGTGGAAAATAAAACACTGGAGAAAGACCGCATAAGGGATCTGATGGGTGAATTGTATGGCAGCATAGCCGGGCATTTTGTGCTTGAAGAAAATATGATGGAAAAATATAAATATGATCAACTGGCTGCACATAAGGGTGATCATGAGAAGTTGCTAGATGAAATCAATGATTTGACAGATGGTTTTGTTGAGGCAGGGGATATTAGCGAGGAAGACCTGGATGAAAGGTTGACGGGCTGGTTTGTCAATCATTTCAAAACTCATGATGCAAGGCTTCATCACCTGGAAGAGTTAATGATCGAGCACAAGGAAAATGGCTCATCATTAAGCCAAAAGATTATCGGTTTAATTAAAGATGTTGCGGGCAAGAAGTAATTAGCTTTTTGATGTTATTTCATATAGCTTGAGTAGTGAAAAATTGGCCTGGTCTAAATAATCATTGAGGCGCTTCTTTCGTGCTTCAATTGCGCTGCGCATGGCGGCTATTATGGCCGTATTGTAGTTTTTATGTAGCAAGTTTGTTTTTTTGTAGATTGCACTGTTGTGACCGAAATTATCATGTATATATTGATTTAGTCTAGATAGTTCCTGGTAGTTCTTAAGAGCTGATTTTGGCAGGCGTGAAGAAATGTTATAGCTTGACGTGTCCAGGTCGAAAACATAATTGTAGTCTTTTCTGGGCATAATGGCTGCAGGTGATTTGAGTTTGTTTGTAATAAGGGTTTGTTGCTGTATTCCTGATGTGTAGTATTCTACGGCCTTTTTATAAAAGACTATTGCCGCCATATGATTATTTTCATGTTGATATATATAAGCCTTCAACAATGGCGCTTCATCAGCGGCAAGATCTTTCAGTTCACTATTTATTAATAATGTAACTAGTCCATGTGCTTTTGGGTAATTGTTTCTTTTTATCTCTAGTAATGTTTTTCCAATAATGGCCCGGTTTGAAAAAGGGCTATCAATGGTGATGTTGAGAAAGAAGTTGTCGGCGAACTCGATCTTGTCTTCATGCATTAATATTTGCCCGAGCATAAAATTAAGACTGTTGCTATGATCAATATGGACAGGTTGTTGTAAAAGGCCTGAAAGAATGATGTATGCCTTTTGTGATTGGTTTAGTTTTAATAGTGATCTGGCCCTGTTTAGTATCGAGTCAATAAATAAGTTTGACCTGGTATTTATTTTATTGAAATATGAATCGGCTTGTTTATAGTCTCTTTTTTTGAAGTAAATCAACCCAGTCATCATATTCAGGTAATCACTGAATTTTGTAGTGTCAGTAACTGTGCCTTGTTTGAGTATTGCTTCACATCGCGCCAGGTCATTAAAAAAAAGGTAGTATTCGGCATCACTAAATGGATTGGGTGTGATAGTCGGTTCAGGTTTAAACAGGTAAGTGGTATTGATCTCATTTATGAGTAAATGGAACTGTTTGTCGAGTGATATGAGCATCTCTGCATTTACGGCCTGGGAGAAGCAGGGCGCCTGGAAAGATAGATATATAAAAAGAAGCTGTAGCCAGCTAAAATGATTTATTTTAGCTATATAAGTTAACATCGATTTTGTAATATTCTTGCTTTGGTCTAATCGATAATAAGAACCTGATAGGGCCAGTAAAGAAATGATTAAAATCAATAAAAAGGTTGGTTGTTATGTCCGGGATGCAATGTGGTCATCAATTAAATAGCCAGCAGCTCCTTGATGCGCAGAAATCAAAACAGAATGCTGATGCTGGCGCCTGTACGGGTACGATTGTGGCCAGTGATATAAGGACCCCAGAGAATCTTGGTGCTATTTACAGGCTCGCCGATGCGGCGGGGATAAATAATATTGTTGTAATTAACGAGGCGGGTGCAAATTGCTTTGCTGATAAAAAGCTGAAAAAAATAAGCAGGGATGCGGTGGCACGATTAAATATAAAATATTTGACCGAGGCAGAATTTTTAAAATCCAGCAATGAATACCAGCCCCTGGTGGCAATAGAGATCTGCACGCACTCGGAAGATTTATTTAGTAGCCAATTGCCAGGGAAATGTAGTTTTGTCGTGGGCAATGAAAGGCATGGTATAGCCGAGGCCTTGCTGGATGTCTGTGTAAAAGCGATTCATATTCCTATGTATGGTGTTAACGGTTCAATGAATGTTTCCCATGCACTAGCCATCTGCCTCTACGAGTGGCGACGTCAGCATGAACAGGAAAAGTAGCCAGTAGCCACCGGTTTATCTGACCAGCTGCTGGTTGACCTCATTGCGCTTTTCCCTGCCCTCGAGTAATTCGATTAATGCCAGTGCAAAGTCCATGGCTGTCCCAGGGCCGCGTGATGTAATGATCTTGCCATCAATTTCAAGCGCATTACCTGTAATAGTCGTCGATGTTAAATCGGCATCGCCCAGTGACCCAGGGTAACAGGTCACCTGTTTGCCATCCAGTAGTCCGGCCCTGGCGAGAGCCTTAGGTGCCGCACATATAGCGGCGACATAGTGATTGTTGCTCACCTGTTTTTTTAACAGGGCCTGTACCCTCTCATCATCACGCAAGTGATTGGCACCCGGCAGGCCGCCGGGTAAAACCAGAAGGTCGTAGTGGTTGCCCGCTAGCTGGTCGATGTCCGTGTCAGGGATGATGCGCGTACCGCGTGAGGCAGTGACAACCTGTTTATCAAGGCCCGCAGTGGTAACATTTATGCCGGCGCGCACCAGCAAATCGGTGACTGTAATGGCCTCGAGTTCTTCACAGCCCTGCGCAAGTAGAACCAGTGCATTGGACATGATTATTTACCTGGTGATTTTTTCTGGCTGAAAATATTCAGGCCCTTAAGGAGATTCAGGGCCTCATTGACCTGGTACTCATCGGGTAATGCGGAGTCTTTGGTTTCTTCCGGTATTTCATTGCCGATCTCGTCAGCTTCACCATTAGGGTTGCTGATGTGGCCAGTCAAATCAGCCTCCTTAATACCTTTTATGCCACTGTCCTTCACTTCTGTCAGGGCCAGGTTTTTTAATGTGATATCCGGGGTGATGCCTTCGGCCTGGATGGAGCGACCCGAGGGGGTGAAATATCGTGCTGTGGTAAATTTAACCGCGCCACCATTTTTTAGTTCCTGTATCGTCTGCACGGAACCCTTACCAAACGATTTACTGCCCATGATAATGGCACGTTTGTGGTCCTGTAGTGCGCCAGCTACAATTTCAGAGGCAGAGGCAGAGCCATCATTGATGAGTACTACCAGGGGTGCGCCTTCCAGGCTGTCGCCCGATTTGGCCTTGAATTCAAAGTAGGATTCCGCTTTACGGCCTTTGGTGTAGACAATCATGCCGTCATCTAGAAAAATATCTGAGACATCAGCAGCGGCGTTGAGCACACCGCCGGGGTTATTGCGTAAATCGAGAACGAGGCCTTTTAATGCGGACCCGTTTTCATCGACAAGACTATCCAGTGCCTCGATTAGATGGTGCGCGGTACGTGACTGGAAGGTCGCGATACGAATATAGCCATAGTCCTTTTCCAGTAGCCTGCTCTTAACACTTTTAACCTTGATGATGTCGCGCGTAATGGTAAAACTTAAGGGGCTGGTTTCAGACTTACGTACAATGGTTAAAACAATTTTAGAGCCGGGCTTGCCGCGCATGGTGTTAACGGCATCATTCAGGCTCATGCCCTTGACCGGTTTATCATCAAGTCGAATAATCAAATCACCGGCCTTGATACCTGCACGGAAAGCGGGTGTGTCGTCTATCGGGGAAATGACCTTTATAAAGCCGTCTTCCATGCCCACCTGGATGCCGAGCCCGCCAAACTGGCCGGTAGTACCAATTTTCAGTTCCTTGTATTCATCGGGGTCGAGATAGCTGGAATGGGGGTCGAGGCCCGATAGCATGCCACGTATGGCATTATGCAGTAGTTCCCGATCGTCCTTCTTTTCAACATAGTCAGATTTAATACGCGCAAAAATATCGGAAAAGTTACGTAATTCCTCCAGTGGCAGGCCCTGTGTCGTTTCGGTGGGTGCCTCGGCGAGTAGTGAAGATGGCAGCAGGATCAGGCCAAGTGCCAGGCCAGCAAGGGAAAAATGAGATGTACGGGAAACAGTTTTCATTAATGACTCCGAGACGTTTTTATTATTATTTATCCTGTAGCGCCAGGTGTTGAGCTTTGCTGGAGCACCATTGGCCAGGGTCAATGGGTTTGCCCTGAGAGCGCAGTTCAAAGTAGAGGCCGCTCGCCTCCTGGCCACCACTATCCCCGACAGCGGCAATCACTTCACCGGATTCAACCCAGTCGCCGGCCTGCTTGTAGAGCTCCTGGTTATGGCCGTAAAGGCTCATAAAACCATCATTATGATCGATAATCGTGATGAAGCCATAGCCCTGTAGCCAGTCAGCAAAGGCAACACGTCCGTAGCTGATGGCCCTTACCGGTGTATTATAGGCGGCATCGATGATAACACCATTCCATGTCAGGTCGCTCTGGTCGCGTACGGTACCAAATCTGGCACTAAAGGGACCCTTGATCGGCCAGGGTAGTTTGCCCTTTAGCTGATCAAAGGGTTGTTGCTCTACCGGTTCATTGGGTATATCGGCGAGTAGTTCGCCGAGTGACATCAGCAGCTCTTCAATACGGTCACGGCTACCTTTCAGCTCATCCAGCGTCATTTGCTGGTGATCGATGTCTTTGTTGAGTTTTTCAAGTAACTGTTTTCGACTGCTACGGTTCAGGGCTAGCTGCTGTTTATCATTGGCCTGGGTGCGGGCAAGTTTTTCAAGTTTTAACGCGGTTTCAGAAATACTGGCCTCGAGGCGCTGTTTTTCCTCGATACTGAGGAGAAAGTCGTTAATTTGCTGGCTCCTGGCCCGGTTGAGGTAATCGAAGTAGACCATTGCCCGGCCCATTTCCCCGGGCTCCTGCTGGTTCAGGAGTAACTTTAACTGGGGTTGCTTGCCTATGGTGTAGGCAGACTTTACCTGCTTGGCCAGCAGGTCGCGCTGTTGTGAGAGCTTTGTCTTCAGGGCAGCAAGTTCGATCTGGAGTTTCTTGAGCTTATTGGAAGTTTTAGTGTGTTTTCGACGCGTTTGGCGTAAAGATCGTGATGTTTTGGCTATTTTTCGCTCAAGCTTCTGTAATTCATCGCGTACATTGGAGCGCTGGGTTTCCGTACTATTAAGTTTAGACAGTAGACCTTCTATTTTTTCGCGAATTTCCTCCAGTTTGAATTGATAATCCGATGCATTGGTATTTTCGGCCATCACCGGCAGGCTGAGGGAAAAAGTCAGGAGCAGGCATGTAATGACCAGTTTCAGGGGCTTTGAGGGCTGATTTGGATGCATTTTTATGATATTAATGGCTGCTTAAATTATTTTAAATAGAATTATTTGTGAAAAACTTAATAAAAACACAAAAAAAGTATGTATTATTTTATAGTAGTTTACTAATATAAAGCTTTACCCAATTAGCTGGAAGGTTATAACTCATGGTTGCAAATATAGAAGAGACATTTCTGATGACCAGGGAAGAGGATATCGACCGGGCATCCCGATCCCTGAAAGCAATGTCACACCCTTTACGTCTTAAAATACTTTGTACCCTGAGAGACCAGGAAGTTAGTGTACAGGATATTGTAAATAGTGTGGGCACATCACAGAGTAATATTTCACAGCACCTGGCGATTTTACGCGACAAGGGGATTCTCGCCTCTCGTAAAGATGCCAATCGTGTATTTTACCGGGTTGGCGATGCCAGGACCCTGCGCCTGATAGGGATGATGCAGGAAGTATTCTGCTCACAGCCGCCTCGAGAAGACTAACATTTAAAGTAAAAACTAGTCAGCCAGTACCGCAGGGTGCTGGCTGATTTTATTTCTGATACAGGTAAACGTATGTCCCAAATGATCGAATTTGCAGGTAATCATCTATTACTCTTCAGTGGCCTGATGGTGGTGCTGGTGATGATTATCAAAATGGAGCTGGATAGTAAGTTAAGTGGTACACGCCAGTTGAACCCGGCGGATGCAGTGCGCCTGATGAATGATGAGGACACTATATTACTGGATGTCCGTGAAGCCAATGAAATGAGCTCCGGCCATATCAAGGGTGCGATACATATTCCCATGTCCACCCTTAATAAACGATTATCCGAACTGGATAAGCACAAGGCCAGGCAGGTACTGGCCTATTGCCGTTCCGGAAGTCGCTCTAATTATGCCTGTAAGCTGCTGAAAAAATCTGGCTTTGAGCATGTGAATAACCTGGCTGGAGGCGTTATGGCCTGGTCTGGCGCCAACATGCCATTGACCAAAAAATAGCCACCACACCCTTATTGTAAGCTTCGGGCTCCCTGCCCATGAATTCTGGAATTCAGTGTATGTCACAGGTAGAAATTAGCATTTATTATTCGCCCTTTTGCCCCTATTGCTCCTGGGCGCAACAGCTGCTTGATGCCAAGGGCGTTGAATACACGTTAATTAATGTCAGTGACGATAACCAGCTGCGCGAGGAAATGGAGCTTAAAAGCGGGCGAACCTCGGTACCGCAGATTTTTATCGATGACTACCATGTCGGCGGTTTTGATGATCTTTCGGCCCTGGATAACCGGGGTGGCCTTGAGCCACTACTTAAGGGTGAAGTGGTATAAATTACGGTTGATGAAAGTCGCGGCAGCCCATTTTTAATGGTATTCTTCATGGCTCATGGGGTGCTCGGGTAGCCAGGTGCTATGGATAAGAACAGCCTTTTGACAGGGATAAATCAATCTATTTAATTTAACAATCAGGTTTTTAAAATGAGTGAAGCACAGGATAATCAACAACAATTTGCAATCCAGAAAATCTATCTGAAAGATGTCTCATTCGAGTCACCCAATGCACCCGCAATTTTTGGTCATGAGCAATGGCAGCCAGAAGTGAATGTACAGCTGAATACCGAGGCGAAATCGGTTTCTGAAAATATTCATGAGGTGACTTTGACGGTAACCGTTACGGCCAAACAGCAGGAAAAGACAGCGTTCCTGGTCGAGGTAAAGCAGGCCGGCATATTCCAGCTGGCTGGTTTTGAAAAGGAGCAGATGGGCGGCATGCTCGGCGCCTATTGCCCTGAGGTATTATTCCCCTTCGCCCGTGAAGCCATAGCTGACCTGGTTACCAAAGGTGGCTTCCCACAGATGTTGCTATCACCCGTTAATTTTAATGCCATGTATATGCAGCACCAGCAACAACAGGCAGCACAGGCGGCAGAGACGGCTCACTAGTGGCTGTTGATACCAGGAACATAGCCGTATTAGGTGCGGGTTCCTGGGGTACCGCGCTGGCAATCCAGATTGCACGTGCGGGTTTGAATGTGACCCTCTGGGGGCGCGATCCTGAGCATATGGCGCATATGCAGCAGCTGCGATCTAATCCCTATTACCTTCCGGATATCCCATTCCCCGAGGCGTTGCTACTGTCAGCGGAGCTGGAGGCCACCGTTAAACAGGCCGATTCCATCCTGCTCGTCGTTCCGAGCCATACCTTTCGTGTTTTTCTTAAATCTATAGCTCCATTTATTACACCTGAAAAACATATCGTCTGGGCTACCAAGGGCCTTGAGGAAGGCTCAGGCAAGTTGATGCACCAGGTGATTGCAGAAGAGTTGCCAGGGTGTAAAGCCACAGCTGTCGTATCCGGACCGACTTTTGCCCGTGAGGTGGCACAAAATTTACCCACGGCGGTGACGGTTGCATCGAGTTCAAAATCACTGGCGGGGGATGTTGTGGCGTTTCTTCACCACGATAATTTCAGGGCCTATACCAGTGATGACATCATCGGTGTAGAACTGGGTGGCGCATTAAAAAATGTACTGGCTATTGCAGCAGGTGCTGCCGATGGCCTGGGTTTTGGCGCCAATACGCGCGCTGCACTAATCACCCGAGGCCTGGCTGAAATTATGCGCCTGGGTGATGCCATGGGAGCCCAGCGCGAGACCTTTATGGGACTGGCAGGCCTGGGCGACCTGGTGCTCACCTGTACCGATAACCAGTCACGTAATCGGCGCATGGGTCTGAAACTGGCTGAAGGCATGAGCGTTGCACAGGCAAGGGAAGACATTGGCCAGGCAGTCGAGGGCGTGAAGACAGCCAAAGAGGCCTTTAATCTGGGCAGAAAATACGCAGTAGAATTGCCCATAATCGAGCAGGTTTATGCGGTGTTGCATGAGCACAAACAGGCCAGAGAGGCTGTTGTAGACCTGTTATCCCGTGAGGCTCGCGCGGAATAAAG
>JAOUMO010000066.1 GCA_029881425.1 Gammaproteobacteria bacterium | reverse complement strand
AGGTGTTGGGAAATGGTATTTACGCGTGTAAATGCATGTTTTCGGCCTTAATCTGGGGTCATGCCAGAGGCAATCGGGACAGTTACGATTATTTGAATTTGAACAGGTGTCGTTGTGTGGGATGAATTGTTCAGGGCGCTGGCTCTGGTACTGGTGATCGAGGGGCTTATGCCCTTCATCAGTCCCCATAGCTGGCGCAATACAGTATTACAGGCCAGCCAGCTGCCCAATAAGGTACTGAGATCTCTCGGTCTGGGTAGCATGTTACTGGGTGTTCTATTGCTTTATGTATTGGGTTAATTGTAGTTATGACCATTAATAATCGCTGGTTGTTACCACAGGGTATAGAAGAGGCCTTGCCTGCTGAAGCGGCAAAGCTGGAGCATTTGCGTCGCCAGTTGCTTGATCTCTATGCCTCATGGGGTTACCAGCTGGTAATGCCTCCATTTATTGAATATCTGGAATCCCTGCTAACCGGCACCGGCCACGATCTTGATATACAGACCTTTAAGCTGATCGATCAGTTGACCGGTCGATCCATGGGCGTGCGCGCTGACATGACGCCCCAGGTGGCCCGTATCGACGCACACCAGTTGAAGCAGGATGCACCGAATCGCTTATGTTATATGGGAACGGTATTGCAGACCCGCCCGGATGGTTTTGGAAGTAGCCGGAGCCCGCTGCAGGTTGGCGCCGAACTCTATGGCCATGCCGGCGTAGAAAGTGATGTGGAAATTCTCTGCCTGATGCTGGAGAGTTTTAAAATAGCCGGTGTCGAGAACGTGTTCCTCGATATTGGTCATGTCGGTATATTCCGCAGCCTGGCCGCACAGGCCGGTCTGGATGATGCGCAGGAAGCCAGCTTGTTCGAAATGCTGCAGCGCAAGGCAATACCCGAAATACAGGCCTTCCTGAACGAGCTGGATCTGGATTCAGACGTGGCCGCTATGCTGTTAAGCCTCGCGGAGTTGAACGGTGATGAAAGCTGCCTGAAACGGGCGGAGCAGTGTTTCAGCAAGGCTGATGAGTCGGTAAAACAGGCACTGGCGTATTTGCAGGATACCGTTTCAAAACTCAGGCAGCGTGAAGGCGAGTTGAATATTCATTTTGATCTGGCAGAATTGCGCGGTTACCATTACCAGACCGGTATTGTATTCGCGGCCTATGTGCCGGGTCAGGGTCAGGAAATTGCCCGTGGCGGTCGTTATGATGATATCGGCCAGGTATTTGGTCGGGCGCGTCCCGCCACAGGTTTCAGTACAGATTTAAAAACTTTGGTTAACCTCTCGGTTAATCAGCAAACGGCTTCTGTGCCCTCAGCTATTTTTGCACCCTGCAGTGATGACGTTGCATTGATGACAAAAATTGCCGAGTTAAGGGCGCAGGGTGAACGGGTCATCGAAGAATTACCGGGGCAACAGGGTGATGCAATCGCCATGGCCTGCAACCGGGTGCTGATTCAACGTGACGGACAATGGCTAGTAGAAGGCATAGCATAATGGGTAAGAATGTAGTTGTTCTGGGCAGTCAGTGGGGCGATGAAGGTAAAGGTAAGATTGTAGATCTCCTAACCGATCGCGCAGCGGCAGTGGTTCGTTTTCAGGGTGGGCACAATGCAGGTCACACGCTGGTCATAGGTGATAAGAAAACCGTCTTGCACCTGATTCCTTCGGGTATTTTACGTGACAAAGTCATGTGCCTGATCGGTAACGGTGTTGTACTGTCACCCAGTGCCCTGTTTGAAGAAATCGCGATGCTGGAAAAAGAAGGCATCCCTGCGATGGAGCGCCTGAAAATTTCAGAGGCCTGCCCGCTCATCATGCCCTATCACATTGCACTGGACCAGGCGCGTGAAGTGGCGCGTGGTAAAAAGGCCATAGGTACGACCGGTCGTGGTATCGGTCCAGCCTATGAAGACAAGGTATCCCGTCGCGGTTTGCGTGTGGGCGACCTGCTGGATGTTGAGGCCTTTACCGAAAAATTAAAAGGTGTGATGGAATACCATAACCATGCACTGGTACATTATTTTAAAGCCGACCCGGTTGATTTCCAGACTGTACTGGATGAAATCATGGGCATGCGTGACAAGATTGTTGCGATGATCGCCGACATCCCTGCAACACTGTATAACCTGCGCAAAGAGGGTGCCGATATCATGTTCGAGGGTGCCCAGGGTACCTTGCTGGATATCGATCAGGGTACCTATCCCTACGTGACCTCATCTAACTGTACGGCCGGTGGTGCCTGTACCGGTTCTGGTGTGGGTCCACGTGACCTGGATTACATCCTCGGTATTACCAAGGCCTATACGACACGTGTCGGTGCCGGTCCTTTCCCTACCGAGCTGTTTGATGATGTGGGGCAGTACCTGGGTGAAAAAGGTAATGAGTTCGGCGCCACCACGGGACGTAGTCGCCGTTGTGGCTGGTTCGATGCGGTAGCACTGCGTCGTGCGGCCCAGGTGAACAGCATCACCGGCCTGTGTATTACCAAGCTGGATGTACTCGATGGACTGGAAACATTACGCATCTGTACCGCGTATAAATACCAGGGCGAGACACTGGAATTATTACCCGTGGGTGCCGATGTGATTGAAAAGTGTGAGCCGGTTTATGAAGACATGCCGGGCTGGACACAATCAACCGTCGGTGTACGTGATAAAAGCGAACTACCCGAGAATGCAATTAACTACCTGAACCGTCTTGAAGAAGTCGTAGGTGTGCCGATTGCTATTATTTCGACCGGGCCTGAACGGGATGAGACCATTGTCCTGCGTAATCCCTACGAATAAATATATATAGTTCGTTAAAATAAAAAAAGCCCTGTTTACCAGGGCTTTTTTTGTCTTTGGTTTTTTTCTAAAAATAATTGCTTTGCCTGTTTCTTACATTAAGCACATCCAGTATGTTTATATGCATAAATATAAATTGCTTCGCATGTAAAAATCAGCAGAATAGATTTGTAGATGTAGATTCTTTGAAAACTTAAGACTGCAGAGCATTCTGCTAGATTGAGTTCTTAATGTTAAATAAGCCAGGTGGAGAATTTAATAAAGTGCGACCAGTTAATGGGTATTTGTACCCACTAGTGAAATTAATATTAAACGAGATTTCTAACATAAAAATAAAATGACGTATAAGGACTTTGAGTAATTGTATAAAAAGGGCAGCCTTAATTTTCTCAATTTCTAGTTATTATAGGGTTGTCATTAGGCTAGAGAAAATAGCTCGTCTGTTCATAAAGTGTAAATAATTCTGAAATCCTGTTTGAAATCAATAGATATTAGTCGGAATAATTTACACATTTATCGGGCTAAAATAAGCTATTGATATAAAATCTCGCTAAAACAATAACTTATAAATCAGGTATATTTATTGCAGTATTTGTTGATGTAGATTATTAAATGTAGGTGGCTGTAACCTGTTTGGATGATAGCATTAGCTTTGACGCTATTTATAATACGGCCAGAAGAATCAACACCAAATGGAATTAAATAAAATGAAAAAATTAATCAAAGGCACGCTCTGTGCTGGAATTATTTCTTTAGGGCTATCAGCTAACGTAGAGGCAGCCTTAATCAGTGGTAGTGGACTTATCTATGATACTGATCTGGACATCACCTGGTTGGCGGATGCAAACTACGCATTCAATTCAGGATATGTAGATACAATAACAACAAATTTTGATGATGGGCGTATGACCTGGGCTCAGGCCGATACATGGGTCTCTCAATTAGATTTTGCAGGATCTATTGACTGGCGCTTACCCACTGCAAGCGCACCATCTACCGATAGTTGTACATTCAGCAGTGACTTTAATGGAATAACAACTTATGCCTATGGCTGTACCAACAGTGAAATGGGGCATCTGTTTCATGAGCTGGGGGGTACTGTAGATATAGTTGCAAACACTTCAATGTTCGATGAAAATATCTTTAGTGATCTACAGCACTGGAATTACTGGTCCGGTACGACAACGGGCATTGGCTGTGATCCGGCTTATCCAAACGTCGGTTGTGTCTGGGACTTCGACTTCAAAAATAGTGTCACCTATAATTATACAGTAGGCGCTAATTTCTATGCACTGGCCGTACATGAAGGTGATATTGGTAACCTTGCGGCTGTTCCTGTGCCGCCTGCGGTATGGCTCTTTGGTTCTGGCCTGATTGGTTTAATTGGTGTTTCACGACGCAAACTATATTAAGTATAACTGATGGTGGTGAAATCTAAAGGCAACTATTCAGTTGCCTTTTTTTATGATGTGTTTTTTTATATGTTTTGCTGTTCCATTCCTGATAGTCTTTCAATTTTTCTAAACGAAGTATGATTATTCTATTATTGAATCTGGCCTATAAATAGGCTGTAGGATACTCGTAAAATTGCGCTGGCGTAATCGACTTGAGTCAGTTGATTCATAATGCTGCTATTTTTAATTGTTTGGCCTTGCTGTTTATCTGATTATTAGTCTTGTTAGAAATGCATTTAATTTTTCATTAAAAGTATTTGATATGAAACAATATAAATACCTTCTAAAAGAGCCGATAATAAAACTGGTAATTAATGGAAAAATAAAACTGACGAATGCTGTGAAACAAGTGATAGGCTGCAGACAGGTAGATTAAACAAAACAATAGGTATAAATACCTATTGTCATTTTTTATGGATGAAAACAATATAGACTAAGTTCTGGCTATAGCTTGACTGATTAATGCGCTGGTTAATAAAATATTTTTATAGATAGGCTTACTTGTAGTTAAGTTATAAACCCCGGTTTTTTATAAAATAAAATTCCAGAATTTAACAAATAGCTGAAATGATTTTTATATCTAGTATCTAGTATCTAGTATCTAGTATTTAGTGTTCTCTAATATGGAAATAAATTAATTAACAGGGCTCATCTCTAATTTTAAAGAGTGTGAGTAAATGATGATAAAGATGCCTTCTGATCATAAGCTCGGCATATTGATTGTTGCTACAGTTTTCTTATTAGTAACTGTGGCTAATGTTCAGGCAGCTGCCCCAATTATCAGTGATGTCTTAACTGGACAGGCTGTTAATGATAACAATACGCTTTCGCCTTTCTCATCTGTAATCATCGAAGATACTGACGGCCACAATGTTCTCACCTCCGTTACATTAGATTCTTCAGCAAAGGGTGTCTTCACTGTTGCTTCATTGGCTGCATCTGGTTTTATAGATAGCGGCGGTGGTGTATATACTCTGGCGAGTAGTACTACGGCAACAGCTCAGAGTGCCATCAATATACTGATTTTTGATCCTGCTGATAACCGTGTAGCAGTTGGATCTACTGAGACTACTACTTTTACTGTTACTGTTGATGATGAAATAACGGTCCCTTCCACTAGTGATAGCAATACAACGGTAATTTCGATGTCAGTCAATGATTCCCCGCTGATCAGCGGCACGCCACTGACAACGATAGCGGAAGATGCGAGTTATAGCTTTACGGTGACCAGTAGCGATGTCGACCTGGGTGACAGCGCGACCTACTTCCTGCAGAACCACCCGGGCTGGATGAGCATCAATGCCAGTACAGGGGTAGTGAGTGGTGTGCCGACGAATGCTGATGTCGGCAGCACCACCGGTGTTATCGTCGGCGTTCGCGATACCGGCGCGGCTGAGGATACGCTGAGCTTTGACGTCACCGTCACCAATACCAACGACGCGCCTGTGATCACCAATGCACCCAATACCAGCGCACCGATTAATGTTGCCTACAGTTATATCCCGACGGTGACAGATCCTGATGTCGGCGATAGTGTCAGCTTTTCGCATACGGCATCACTCCCGGCCTGGTTGAGTTTTAATGCGAGCAGCGGTGAGCTATCCGGCACGCCGACCCTCAGTGACGTGGGCAGCAGTGTCAGCGGTGTGATGACGGTCACCGATGCAGCGAGTGCAACCGGCACGGTCGATATCAACATTACCGTCAGCGGTTCCAACTCGGCACCGGTGATCAGCGGCACGCCACTGACAACGATAGCGGAAGATGCGAGTTATAGCTTTACGGTGACCAGTAGCGATGTCGACCTGGGTGACAGCGCGACCTACTTCCTGCAGAACCACCCGGGCTGGATGAGCATCAATGCCAGTACAGGGGTAGTGAGTGGTGTGCCGACGAATGCTGATGTCGGCAGCACCGCCGGTGTTATCGTCGGCGTTCGCGATACCGGCGCGGCTGAGGATACGCTGAGCTTTGACGTCACCGTCACCAATACCAACGACGCGCCTGTGATCAGTGGAACTCCAGCGATAATAGTAAGCGAAGATGTTTTCTATAGCTTTACGCCTGCCGCGAGCGACGCTGATGTTGGTGATGCCCTGTCCTTCATTATTAGCAATAAACCAGGCTGGGCAAGTTTTGATATCGCTACTGGTACACTGAGTGGTACGCCCGCTAACGCAGACGTTGGTACCACCGAAGGTATTGTTATAGGTGTGAGTGATGGTGATGAAACGGCTAGTTTGAATGCCTTTAACCTGACAGTAACCAATACCAATGATGCGCCAGTAATCAGCAACATACCTAATACCAGTGCGCCGATTAATTCCGCATACAGTTATATTCCTATAGTCGATGATCCGGATGTAGGTGACACCAGAACTTTTACACACACAGCATCACTGCCAGCATGGTTAAATTTTAACCCGAGTACGGGGGAGTTATCGGGTACGCCGACCCTTGCGGATGTGAGTAGCAGTGTGATGGGAGTGATGATAGTAACCGATGCAGCGAATGCAATCGGTATGGTCGGTATCAACATTACCGTTACCGGGTCCAACTCAGCACCGGTGATCAGCGGCACGCCACTGACAATGATAGCGGAAGATGCGAGTTACAGCTTTACGGTAACCAGCAGCGATGTCGACCTGGGTGACAGCGCGACCTACTTTCTGAAAAATAATCCGGACTGGATGAGCATCAATGCCAGTACAGGTGTAGTGACAGGCGTGCCAGCTAATAGTGATGTAGATATCACTGTTGGGATTAGTGTTGGTGTGCGTGATTCAGCCGGTGCCGAGGATGCACTGACCTTTACGGTCACGGTAACCAATACAAATGATGTTCCTGTAATAACCAGTAGTGCAAACCTGGTTGCAGTACAGGGTACAGAGTATAGCTACACCGTAACAGCAAGTGATATCGATGCGGGTGATACATTGATTTTTAGTGCGCCGATAATACCCGGATGGCTCAGTTTTGATAGAGACAGTCACGTATTGAGTGGTACGCCAGACAATGCAGATGTTGGCCCTAACAATGTTACCCTGCGGGTTAATGACGGTACCGTGAATGTGAACCAGAGCTTCACTATATCGGTAAGCAATATAAACGATCCACCGGTTATCAGTGGGACACCGGCGACAGAAGCGAATGAAGGTGTTTTCTACAGTTTTACACCAACGGCTAGTGATCCAGATGCCGGTGACACATTGTTGTTCAGTATTGTAAGTAAGCCGGGCTGGGCAAGTTTCAATACAGGGACAGGCAGGCTGAGTGGTACGCCTTCGTCTGCAGATGTGGGTACTACTTCAGATATTATTATCAGGGTGAGTGATGGTATAGCAACAGCCAGCCTGGCAGGTTTTGATCTTGTGGTCGTGGACAATAACCCGCCTGTTATCATTTTACCTCCAGAGGTCACGGTGAATGCTAACGGACTGTTTACACGATTAGATTTTGGGGAGGCTAGTGCAGAAGATAGCGTGGATGGTGTTGTCAAAGCCCAGGTTGTAAATGTTGACGGGAAGGCCTTTTCCAGTCAGGAAACTTATCTGGAACCGGGGAAACATACAGTCACCTGGTCCGCAACGGATGCGGCAGGTAATACAGGTACAGCAATACAGTCAGTCAATGTTATCCCTCTGGTCGAGTTCAGTAGCAACCAGTTAATTTCTGAAGGCGCTATAGCTCGATTTAGAGTTGTCCTTAACGGGCCGGCAGTGAATTATCCTGTGACTGTGCCTTATACAGTGTCGGGGAGTGCGACTGCTGATGAGGATCATAATCTGGATAATGGTGTGATTACAATTACATCGAGTAACGGTACTGAAAAACTGGTGAGTGTAAATATTATTGATGATGGCGTGGGTGATGATAACGAGAGGATTGTGATCACAATGGGCGATCCAGATAACGCGGTCAAGGGATCGCAGGTAACACATGTCATCGATATTGTAGAAAGGAATATCGCCCCCTCAATCAATCTGAATGCAGAACAAGGTTCTGGAAATACTAATATTGTGAGCCAGGCAGATGGACTGGTGTTTGTGACTGCGACGGTCAGCGATCCTGATAGTGATGATGTCCATAGCTTTGACTGGAGTGCAACTGATAATAATCTGGTAGATATTGATGTTGTATCTTCCAGTTTCAGTTTCGATCCGCTAGATGTAGCACCTGGAATATATAAAGTGCGACTTGAAGTTAGCGATGGAAGTACAACGACTGATGCAGAGATGCTGCTAAAGGTATTGAGTAGCATTCCATCATTAACTAGCGATGATAGTGATGGCGATGGAATTAATGACGAAAATGAAGGCTATGGCGATAGTGATAACGATCGTATACCCGATTATTTAGATGCTATATCAGCTAGAAATGTCCTGCAGTTAAAAAATCTGGGAGCGAACCAGTATTTGATGGAAACAGAAACAGGACTGTCAGTGTTGCTGGGCGATATTGCATTTCAGGCCGGTGCCAGTAAAGCGAGTGTGTCTACCACCGATCTGGCTAACTATGTTAATGATGCGTTGGCAAGAGTCGATGAGTATTCCAATGTAGGTGGCTTATTCGACTTTAGCGTGACTAACTTGGCAGTGGCAGGTCAGTCGATTAAAGTCGTTTTGCCACAACTGGCACCGATCCCGGTGAATGCCGTTTACCGTAAGCGATCTGTTGCCGGTTGGCAGGATTTTGTGGAGGATAATAAGAATATGATTTTATCGGCGCCAGGAAATCCCGGTTATTGTCCACCGCCGGGAAATGTATCCTATGTGCCGGGCTTAATCGCAGGCTACTGGTGTGTACAGTTGATAATAGAGGATGGTGGTGATAATGACGCAGATGGCCGAAAGAATTATCGTGTTAGTGATCCAGGTGGTGTTGCACAGTCGAGTAGTATAGCGGCTCAATCATCAGCTACAGATAGAGGTGTTAAAGTGACAAGTAGTGGGGGCATTTTAAATCCAATACTATCAGTAGTTTTATTGTTGATCTACGTAGTACGAATACCCATAGGAGGTAAACATAGACTTCTGTAGTATCAGAGTATAAGTTCAGTCAGAAGTCGTTTAGTAACAAGTTGTGCTTGGGATTTATATTGGTCTCTTTCGGGCTATAACTATAAATTATACTTATAGGTTCCAGCCCAGTAGGTACTTTAATATTACTAATGAGTGGTCAGTTAACAGTAGTGATTTAAGTAATTCTCTGGTTCCAGGCCAGGTTAGCAGAGCTTTTATTTTAGGTGGTAATTAAATGACAGCACTATTTTCTTATTTGAAGATTTTACTATGAATCATGCGATAGTAATTTCTGGACATACTATGGCCCTTGGGGTTGTCCGTTCATTGGGTATGATGGGTGTGCCTGTAGTTGTTATTCATTATGATGAACGGGACATGGCTCAGGTTTCAAAATATGTGGTACAAAGTATAAAAGTACCGCACCCAGAAAAAAATGAAAAAATGTTCCTGGATGCACTTATCAATTGCGCGGGGCACTATCGTGATGCTGTTATTTTTCCAGTATCAGATGAATCGGTCGTTGCCGTATCTCAAAATAAAGCGCTTCTCGATGAGTATTTCATGATTGCTTGTCCAGAGTGGGATATTGTAAGCCAGTATATTGACAAAAAGTATACCTACGAGCTTGCCGATAAGTGTGGTGTGCCTGCGCCTAAAACGATCGTGCCAACATCAGTTGAGGATGTTGTAAAGTACAGTCTGGAAGTTGATTTCCCCTGTCTTGTTAAACCCAGTCAAAGTCACCTGTTCTATGAGCAGTTCAAATGTAAAATGTTCCCCGTGGATAATGCTGAACAAATGATTTCAGTATATAAAAAAGCCGCAGATGCAGGGCTTGAAGTTATGTTGCAGGAAATAATACCGGGTGATGATGCCCATGTAGTCAATTACAATTCCTATTTTTATGATGATCGGCCCCTGATTGAATTTACTTCGTTACATATTAGGAATGCGCCACCGTGGTGGGGTTCTCCCAGGGTGGCATTAAGTAAGAATATACCAGAAGTAATAGAGCCAGGCCGGAACATTCTAAAGGCCATGGGATTTTACGGTTACGCCTGTACGGAATTTAAAAAAGATTCACGTGATGGCGTGTATAAATTGATGGAGATTAATGGACGGCATAATCTGTCAACACTGTTAGCAGTGCATTGTGGAATAAATTTTCCATGGATCCAGTATAAGCACATAGTCGATAATGTAATTCCATCTCAGAAAGAATTTAAATCCGATATTTACTGGATAGATATAACCAGGGATATAGGCTACAGCATCAAGCATTATAAAGAGGAAGGATATAAACTGCGAGAGTATCTGCGGCCATATTTTAGCGCGCATGTTTTCGCTATTTTTGATAGCAGAGATATCCGGCCCTTTATAAAGAGATGTGTATACCTGCTTAAAGAAGGTATTCGTGTAGTAAGAGGGAAGGCGAGAATTCAAGGTAAGTATCTAATTAAGGCAGTAAGAGGATATCAAGGTAATTAGTGTGGCGTGAATAACTAATACTGAGTGGGGTAGTCCGTCGATGAACTATCCATTAACGTGTGCTATTACGAGAGGTGGAAATCATGATTAATAAGTCATGGATTGCATGTAATACATGTGGTGCCGATGCATTTAAGGAGCTATCAGTGGTGGATGGCTGGCATATTGGGCAATGTTCTAAATGTGCACAGGTCTATCTTAATCCGATGCCGTTTTTTGAGCCGTCTACTGATTTTTCTGATATGTCGCTAGATTTCCAGTACACGCGATTCCAGCATGAGATCACCCCAGAAGTTCTGGCACATGATAAAACCCAATTTCAACGTCATATGAAAATATTATCAGGGTATGGTAATAAAAAGTCTACGCCAGGAAAGTTTCTGGATATTGGCTGTGGCTCGGGTTCTTCAGTGCGTGCAGCCGTGGATTGTGGTTGGGAGGCAATAGGGGTCGATATTGATACGCGGCTGGTTGAGTTAGGTAAAGAAAAACTAAAAGTTGATTTACGTAATACCAGTTT
>JAOUMO010000218.1 GCA_029881425.1 Gammaproteobacteria bacterium | reverse complement strand
AAGCTCTCTCCTGAATGCGTCCTGCATGGCTCTCGGGTTGTAGATATTTGTTAGTGGATCAAGCTTGGACTGTTCTTCCAGTTGTTTGGTCCTTTCCGCAACTTTCTCTTCCAGGCCCTTTGCGTATATTTCCGTACGTCTCTTGGCTGCCTCAATTTCACCGACAAGACTGTCGATGTAGGTATCAAAAACCAGTGTGGTATCAAAATACAGGAGTTTGTCGAGCGCATTAATCGTTGCGTGCAATGTGTCACCATTGTCGATCGATTTTTCCAGGGTATTGTTTAAGATTTCTTTGAGGGTGCGTACGGCTGAAAGGTACAGTCTCGGCTCGACCCCAATTCGTTTATGGACCATGCCGATACGCAAGCGATTATTCACGTATTCCGCATCATAGTGTCCGGCAAATAAATCGATGACATATTTGCGTTGCGCACTACGCAGGCGCCTTAGTGTGTCTGCATCACCGATCAGTAATGATATTTCGTCAATTTCAGTCTGGCGCTGGTAAAACTCTTCCACAATCGTATCGATATGCTGTTCAATAAGCAATTTGTGGCTAGATAGCAATTCAAGGGCGTCTCGACCCAGGCTGAGTAGTTCCATGCGATGCGAGATCTCGACATCACTAATCTGCAATTGTTCAAGCAGGGTCTGGTCTGTACGGTTCAATGAATACTCCTTGTCGGTCTAATGATCATATGGGGTAAAGATGGTGTAGTCATTAGTGCAGTTAATGTGATTTTAGCATCTTTTCCGGGGAATATAGTTTGCTGGTGATTTAGTTTTATGTGGAGTGTGAAAAATGTGAAAACTTTTTGCTATATGGGTTATTTGTCTTTTGATCAGGATATAGTCAAATTACGGCATTGAGTTTCTTTGATCCGCAGGGCGGCAATAAAGGCAATAATGGCAAAGGCTAACATGAGTAGCATGGCGTGCTGGTAGTTTTGCCAGCTGTACTGGTTAACCCCATTGATTATTTTGCCATCCCATTCCCGGTCCAGTACCCAGCCAAATAATGGTTGCATGATGGCAGCACCCAGGAATAGTCCGGTATTAACCAGGCTAATCGCCATGCCGGAAAGTGCCGGCTGAATAACTTCTTTGGCGCAGGGGTAGGTTAAAACGAAGCCGCCACTGGTCAGGCCTATTAACATAAATAAAAACATCGCCAGTGCCCCCGGTTGCCATGGGATATAAATAAGTGCAAGCCAGGACAGGGTATAAATCGCTGAGCTAACAAGGATAACCGGTTTTCGTAGGCCGATACGGTCGGAAATCCAGCCGGCGAAAAAAGCACCAATTGCCAGGCTAAGCAAGGTGATGGTGGTGTAGATAGAGGCCTCATCACGGCTCAGATTAAAACTGTCCCGAAGTAACGGGATTCCCCAGAGTCCCGCAAAGGCAAACAGGCCGCCGGCCATACCAAAGTTTATCCAGACACCGGGCCATACGGTAATGTTTTTGAGTACCTTGAATAAATCCCTGGTCCAGTGTTGATGGCGTCCGGCATGTGCAGTCATGCCATCCATTTCACGTACCGAAGGGAACCCCGCATCTTCAGGGCGGTTACGCACGAATAGAAATGTGAATACAGCAAGTACCAGCGACATAATACCCATGGCAATAAAGATTTGCCGCCACGTCCAGATGTTTAGTAGCGCCGACAGGGGTTTGGCTGCGAGCACGGATCCCAGGTTGCCCATTAACATGGTGAATCCGGAAATGAATCCGTAAACCTTATCCCTGAACCAGACACTGTTGTTTTTCATGAGGCCAACAAAAATAACCGATACACCCAGCCCCACCATGAAGCGGCCCAGTGAGGCGAGTTCAATGGTGTCGGCCAGTGCAAATATAATTGAGCCAATGCCTGCAACAAAGTTGCCGGCAGTCACCGAGGCGCGATTGCCCAGCGTGTCGGCGAGTACACCCGCGGGGATCTGCATTGCGGCATAAATGTAATAATACATTGCGGCCAGCGAGCCGAGTGTCGTTGCCGATGTCATAAAGCTGGACATAAGTTCCGCGGAGACTACGGCGGGTGCCATGCGGTGAAAGTAGACCGATATATAGGCAAGTATCAGGATGATGTAGATGCCTGTGCGAACTTTCTTGAAACGCTGCTGTTCGTCGATGTGCATGTAGGGGTCGCTATTGCGTTAGTGTTGTCTGTGTCCGGGTTATCACGTGTTTGAAAATAGATCGCCCAGTTGAGTAGTGAGTGCGGTAGTGATCTCGTTAAGGCGTTCACTGGTGTAGGGTTCACGCTCAGTTGTGCCCCAGACAACATTGGGCCAGCAGTAGTCGGCAGGGTCGCGTCCAACAAGGTGGATATGTAACTGGCTGACAATATTACCTATAGCCGCTATGTTGAGTTTTGAAATTTCAAAGTTGGCTTTTATAAAGCGGGATACCCGGTTGATTTCTTCCAGTAGGGTGGCCTGGTCCTGTGGTGACAGGTCGGTGAGTTCTATTTCCGTTGTATTGGGTACGAGGATGAACCAGGGTAGAAGTGCATTATTTACCAGTAGTAGATGACTGAGGCCCAGGCTGCCAAGTAAGTGGCAATCATTCTTCAGGCGCGGATCGAGGGTAAAATCACTCATGGTTTAACTCGTCAGGTTTGTATCCTTGCATGATGCCATAGTTGTTTGTATTTGTAGACTTGTTTGGCCTGGAGGAAAAGCCATAGAGGCAGGCTGGCAGGCTTTGAATATTACAAATCGGACTGTTTAAATCTTTACAGGCTTTTGCCTGTTATTTCCGGGATGCGCATTAGATCGTAGGTGATCGATGCAGCGTGTGCCAGCACCAGTGCCTTTGCGCCCCAGTTATAAAGTTTTACCTGTATGTTATTACTGCTTCTCCAGATAGCGACCCAGCAAAAAATATAATAGGGATTGAACAGGAGCAGGATTAATAATGTCACCAGGGCGAGTTGGCTGCTTGAAACGTGCAATAAATAACCGGCAAGGAAAGCCAGGGCAGCGCCCGAGAGGGC
>JAOUMO010000064.1 GCA_029881425.1 Gammaproteobacteria bacterium | reverse complement strand
ACAGCGAGATCCCGGCGCCATTTTATTTATTGATGAGATTCATACTATCATCGGTGCAGGTTCCGCATCCGGTGGTGTCATGGATGCATCTAACCTGATCAAACCGTTACTTGCTTCCGGTGAATTGAAATGTATTGGTTCAACCACATACCAGGAATTCCGTGGGATTTTTGAAAAGGATCGTGCGCTGACACGTCGCTTCCAGAAAGTAGATATAGAAGAGCCGAGTGTTACTGAAACCGTGGATATCCTCAAGGGTATCAAGTCCTATTTTGAAGAGCACCATAATGTTAAATACAGTGCCAATGCGCTAAAAGCTGCAGTTGAATTATCCAATCGTTACATCATGGATCGCTTCCTGCCAGACAAGGCGATTGATGTCATTGATGAGGCAGGTGCCAACCGTCGTATGACCAATGTCGATGGTAAGCAGAAAAATATTAATGTACATGATATCGAAAATATCGTTGCAAAAATTGCACGTATTCCGGCAAAGACAGTGTCTTCATCGGATATGGATGTACTAAAAAATATTGAACGTAACCTCAAGCTGGTTGTGTTTGGGCAGGATAATGCAATCGAGACCATGTCGGATGCGATTAAGATGGCACGTTCCGGGCTAGGTTCACCGGATAAACCCGTGGGCTCGTTCCTGTTCGCAGGACCTACAGGTGTTGGTAAAACAGAGGTATGTAAGCAGTTATCCAAGGTGATGGGTATAGAGCTATTACGTTTCGACATGTCGGAATATATGGAGCGTCATACCGTATCGAGATTGATTGGTGCGCCCCCCGGTTATGTTGGATTTGACCAGGGTGGTCTGTTGACGGATTCCATTAACAAGCATCCCCATTGTGTGCTCCTGCTGGATGAGGTTGAGAAGGCCCATCCTGATGTATTCAACCTGTTGTTGCAGGTGATGGATCACGGTACCTTAACCGATACCAATGGCCGTAAAACAGACTTCCGTAATGTAATTATTATCATGACAACCAATGCCGGCGCACAGTTAATGGGGCGTCGATCCATGGGCTTTACCGAGCAGGATAATGAAACCGATGGTATGGAAGAAATCAAACGCCTGTTTACGCCGGAATTCCGCAACCGACTGGATGGCATTATCCAGTTTAAACCACTGGATGAACGTACCATTTCTAACGTAGTGGACAAATTCATTATCGAGCTGGAACACCAGCTTGAGGAAAAACGCGTCAGCATGATGGTGGATGAAAATGCACGCCAGTGGCTGGCACGTAAGGGTTATGATCCCAAAATGGGTGCACGACCCATGGCGCGTGTGATCCAGGAACATCTGAAGCGTGTGTTGGCCGATGAATTGCTATTTGGTCGTTTGACCAAGGGCGGCAATGTCAGGGTTAGCCTGAATGCTGCCGAAGATGATTTGCAGATTGAGGTGATTGAGAAGGAGCCTGTTGCCGGTTAGGAAAACTTGCATCAGAAATGTTGGATCGTTTATGAAAATAAAAAAGGCTGTGAGTATCACAGCCTTTTTTATTGGGAATTATTGGTGACTTAGCGCGCGCGATAAACGATGCGGCCTTTTTCAAGGTCATAGGGTGTTAATTCTACAGTGACCTGGTCGCCCGTCATGATGCGAATGTAGTGTTTACGCATGCGTCCTGAAATATGGGCGGTTACAATGTGTCCGTTTTCGAGTTCAACGCGGAACATGGTATTGGGCAGGGTTTCTACAACCGTGCCATCCATCTGTATAGCTTCTTCTTTTGCCATTAAGTTTCTCTTAATTGAATAATGCGGCACAATTATCGATAAATTGACAATATAAGCAAGTCTTTCTTGCCGGAATCTTGCTGTAACCCCGCTGAAAATGTGCCCGATGGGTAAATTGTGCTTCCTTAATGCCCTGTTAAAAATGGTTAAAGAAAACGCAAATGAACGCGAATAAACGCTAATGTCTGTTCGTGTCTCTGTGGCAGATTATGGATAAATGCTTGTGTTTATATTTATATGTATTCGCGCTTTTTTTACATAATGCATTAGTTTTCAGTGGCCTATGAGTATATACGGCCAATTAATACTCAGTGTTTTCAGTGAGATGTAAATCGGGAAGAAGAAAAACAGGGTCGATCATGGTCTGGTTGGCAAACACGGCCAGGTGGAGGTGGGGCCCTGTCACGCGGCCCGTCTGGCCAACGGTGCCAATTTGCTGGCCACGTTTTATACGGTCACCAATCTTGACGCCGATGCTGTTCATGTGGGCATAAAGACTGATCAGGCCCTGTCCATGATCGATGTACACCATATTACCGCTAAAGAAAAAATCACCGGCTTCTATGACCGTGCCCGATTCGACCGCCTTGATGGGCGTGCCTTCAGGGGCCGCGATATCGAGACCGGCGTGCGGTCGGCGGGGCTGTTGATTAAAAAAGCGGCGTAGACCAAAAATACTGCTGACACGGCCATCGACTGGAATGATGAAATCATTATTAACGGACTGATCAGTCCACCGTGTCTTTGCCCTGTTCTTGCGTTTGCGCTCTTTCTCGATGCGGTCCAGGTCTTCTTTGCTGGGATTGACCTTGCGCTTGTTTTTTATTGTCAGGTACTGCGCCTTATAGGTCTTGTCTTTTACCGTGAAGGGCAGTGATAGCTTTTTACCATTATCCCATTGCACGGAAATGTGTTGTTCACCACTTTTAGTCTTAAGGGGGATGCCCACCAGGGCATAGTGCTGGTTGTTCTCGGAAATGATGGCCAGACGATTTTTTTTGTAATAGGCCCTGGGTGTAGATTGAGCTGTTGATGCCGATTGTTCGGGGATTGCCAGAAGTGCCAGGCCGCCCGGTACCGGGTTATGCCTGGGGAGTGCAAACGACAGGGATGAAGAAATAAACAGCAGCAGAAACAGCAGGATTTTTGTTTTATACACAGGTGCGCCCGATTGTTGGTATCGCGTTATAATAGCGTAAACAAATTACAGTTACATCAGGAAGCCGGTGTATGGCCCGAAAAATTCATTTGGCACAACGCATGGACGATATCCAGCCCTTCCATGTGATGGATATACTCGCCAGGGCCAGGCAGCTGGAGGCAGAAGGGCGTTCCATTGTGCATCTTGAAATTGGTGAGCCTGATTTTGCAACCGCCGAGACAATTATCCAGGCGGGCCAGCTGGCCTTACAAAACAGGCATACACACTATACGCCGACCCTGGGCTTACCTGCACTACGGCAGGCCATAGCGGATGATTATCAACGTCGTTTTTCAATCCAGGTACCCGCCTCGCGTATTGTCATTACCCCCGGCGCCTCAGGTGCCCTGCATCTTGCGCTGGCGGTGCTGGTCAATCCGGGTGAAGAGGTGTTGATGGCCGATCCGGGATATCCCTGTAATCGACATTTTGTACGCTTACTAGAAGGGCAGAGTCGCAATATTGCAGTGACTGAAGCAACGGACTACCAGCTCACGGCGGCATTACTGGATCACAACTGGTCTGATAACTCTGTAGCCGCGATGCTGGCCAGTCCCTCCAATCCAACCGGCACCCTGGTAACAGGACCACAGATGCAGGCCATGATTGAAGTAGTGGATGCACGAGGGGGGCGGTTGCTGGTTGATGAAATCTACCAGGGCCTGAGTTATGGCGTGGATGAATTCAGCTGCTTACAATTAACGGATCAGGCCTTCGTTATCAATAGCTTTTCAAAATACTACGGCATGACCGGCTGGCGACTGGGCTGGCTGGTGGTGCCCGAGGCCTATGTCGATGCTGTAGATCGGCTGGCACAGAATATTTTCCTGGCGGCGCCTACCCTGTCGCAGCATGCGGCACTGGCGGCCTTTTCGGACGATACCCGTTTGATACTCGACCAGCGCCGGGATGAATTCAGGCGGCGCCGTGACTACCTGTTGCCCGAGCTTAAGGCAATGGGTTTTGAGATACCGGTTACGCCGCAGGGTGCGTTTTATATTTATGCCAATAGCAGCCGTTTTAGCCAGGATTCCCATGTCTTTGTTAACCAGTTGCTGGAGCAGGCCGGGGTGGCCGTTACACCGGGTATAGATTTTGGTGCATTCAATGCACAGCAATATGTTCGCTTTGCCTATACGCGCCCGATCGAGGTGCTGGAAGAGGGCGTGAAGCGGATTCGTGAATTCATTAAAAATTGTTAGTCATAACTTATATCAGTTAGAATATTCACTATTACTTATCTCTTAACTTAAGGAATTTACGTGCCGTCATTTATACAGAATGTGCGAGAAGATATCGACAGTGTTTTCGATCGTGACCCGGCAGCAAGAAATTTCTTTGAAGTCCTTATTACCTATCCCGGTGTGCACGCGGTCATTTTTCACCGTATAAGTCACGGTCTCTGGAAACGCAATTTCAAACTGCTGGCACGTATCCTGTCAAATATCGTGCGCTGGTATACGGGCATAGAAATCCATCCGGGTGCATCTATTGGCCGGCGCTTTTTTATTGATCACGGAACCGGGGTGGTTGTAGGTGAAACTGCTGAAATTGGCGATGATTGCACCCTGTACCATGGTGTCACCCTGGGGGGTACAACCTGGGAAAAGGGTAAACGTCATCCCACGCTTGGCAATAATGTTGTTGTCGGTGCCGGCGCGAAAGTGCTCGGTCCCATTACCGTAGGTAGCGGCGCGCGCGTGGGTTCGAATGCGGTGGTCACCAAGGACGTACCAGAAAGTGCCACGGTTGTCGGTGTGCCTGGACGCGTTGTCGAGCGTAAGAAGGATGATCCCTCATCGCGCCGGGCCAAAACCGCAGAAAAACTCGGTTTCGATGCCTATGGCGTTGCCCAGGATGCACCTGATCCGGTTGCTACCGCAATTAACTGCATGCTCGACCATATCCATATTATGGATGAGAAAATGGAGCGCATGTGCAGTGCACTCAAGGCCATGAATTCCGAGCTGGATGATATGCAGATCCCCAAACTGGGTGAACTGGAGATCCATACGGAGGGTGAGTCGGTCGCCAGGGGCGATACTAAATCCCATGAAAAATGAATGACTTAGCTGCGAGTATAATACTTGACTAAAATGGTCGGAATTGAGTATACTGCCCGCAACTAATCAGGGGATTGAGTATGAGGCTCACAACCAAAGGCCGTTATGCGGTTACAGCAGTACTGGATTTGTCATTTCATCAGCATGAGGGCCCGGTGTCACTGGCTGATATTTCAAATCGCCAGGGTATTTCATTATCCTACCTCGAACAGTTGTTCGCGCGCCTGAGGCGCAATAAGATCGTCGCCAGCACAAGAGGACCCGGTGGTGGTTATTCTTTGACCCGTGAGACCAGTGATGTCTCGATGGCAGAGATCATCAATGCGGTTGATGAAAGCTACGATGCAACCAAGTGCTCCGATTCTGAGGGCGGTTGCTCCGGTGGTGCGCATCAATGCCTCACCCATGACCTTTGGCAGGAGTTGAGCCAGGAGATCCACCAGTTTCTTAACAGCATCACGCTGGCTGAAATGCAGACCAGGGGTGATGTTATAAAGGTTGCAAAACGCCAGGACAAACAACTCGAACAGGATCGATTGCTTACAGAAGTCGCGGTGGAAGCCGTTAGTTAAGTCTGCGGATGCCTCTCTACCTGGACAATAATGCCACCACCGCTTTAGAGCCGCGGGTATTAGAGGCGATGATGCCTTACCTCCAGTCCGTCTATGGAAACCCCTCCAGTGTACATAGATACGGACGCCTGACCCGCGATGCAATCGAGCAGGCCAGGGTGCAGGTGGCCAGGTTGGCCGGGGCGCAGCCGGGACAGGTGATATTTACCTCGGGCGGTACCGAGGCCAATAACCTGGCCATAAACGGCCCATTGGCTCATAGGACGCCCGCCCGTTTGGCGGTGAGCAAAATAGAGCATGCCTCATTGATGGAGGCAGCAAAGAATTTAAGCCATAGCGGTTGGCAACTGGATCTAATAGACGTGGACGCCAGTTGCAGGGTAATCGAAGAGCAATTGACTTCTGCCCTGCATGCGGACACACAACTGGTCTCGGTTATGCTGGCGAACAATGAAACCGGTGTATTGCAGGACATTGATAAGCTGGCCGGTTTGGCGCGGGATAAGGGTGTATTGTTCCATACGGATGCCTCGCAGGCCGCGGGTAAAATAGCGCTGGATTTTGCCGCCAGTGGTGTGCATTTAATGACCCTGTCCGCACATAAAATGTATGGGCCACAGGGTGCCGGTGCGCTCATCGCAGACCGTTCAGTCGAATTGAAACCCCTGATCTCAGGTGGTGGTCAGGAGCGTGGGCTGCGCAGTGGTACCGAGAATATTGCCGCTATAGTGGGTTTTGGTATGGCGGCAGAACTGGCGATGCAGGGCCTGCAACAGCGGGCCGAGCAGTTGCAGGCCTTACGTGATGCACTGGTTGTAGCATTAAGCCAGCTGGATCCGGTCACGCTGTTTGCACAGGATGCCAGGCGACTGCCCAATACGGTGCAGTTTGCCGTTGACGGCTTTACCGGTGAGACCCTGTTAATGCAGCTGGATCGCAAGGGCATAGCCGTATCCAGTGGTTCGGCCTGCCATAGCGGTCAGGCTGAGCCCAGTCACGTATTACTGGCAATGGGCATTAATGAGATGACCGCTAGAAACGCAATTAGAGTGAGCTTTGGCAGGGAAAATACAGCCGAAGATGTGAAACAGATGATGGATGCGTTAAACCAGATCGTGAACCTAAAGAGTTAATAGACGTGAGCAACTTAAAATTACCTATATATTTCGACTATTCTGCCACTACCCCGGTGGATGAGCGCGTAGCAAATGCAATGATGGCCTGTCTAACCGTTGATGGTAACTATGGTAACCCGGCCTCACGCAGTCATGCCTATGGCTGGGCCTCGGAAGAGGCAGTAGAAAATGCCCGTGGCCACGTTGCAGCACTGGTGAATGCGGACCCCCGTGAAATCGTCTGGACCTCCGGTGCCACCGAATCCGACAACCTTGCGATCAAGGGTATTGCCCATTTCTACCATAAGAAGGGCAAGCATATCATTACCTGCAAGACCGAACACAAGGCGGTACTCGATACCTGTCGCCAGCTCGAACGTGAGGGTTTTGAGGTCACTTATCTTGATCCCGAAGCCAATGGCATGATCGATCTTAATAAGTTCAAGGCGGCCTTGCGTGCCGATACGGTTATTGCCAGCATCATGCATGTTAATAATGAAATCGGTGTCATCCAGGACATTGCTGCGATCGGTGAACTGTGTCGTGAAAACGGCACCTTCTTCCACGTCGATGCGGCCCAGAGTGCAGGCAAGGTCGATATCGACCTGCAGGCACTCAAAGTTGACCTGATGAGTTTCTCGGCCCACAAAATTTATGGGCCCAAGGGTATAGGTGCGCTTTATGTGCGCCGTAAACCCCGTGTCCGTATAGAGGCCCAGATGCACGGTGGTGGTCATGAGCGTGGCATGCGTTCCGGTACACTCGCGACCCACCAGATCGTCGGCATGGGTGAGGCCTTCCGTATTGCCAAAGAAGAAATGGCCGAAGAAAATCAGCGTATACTGGCATTGAGAAATCGCCTGTATAATGGCTTCAAAGATATGGAAGAAGTCTACGTGAATGGTGATATGGATCACCGCATCGCCGGTAACCTCAACATCAGTTTCAATTTTGTCGAGGGTGAAAGCCTGATCATGGCGCTGAAAGACATTGCCGTATCGTCCGGCTCTGCCTGCACCAGTGCCAGCCTGGAACCGAGTTATGTACTACGTGCGCTGGGTCGCAGTGATGAACTGGCCCATAGCTCATTGCGCTTCACCATCGGACGCTATACCACCGAGGAAGAAATTGACTACACCATCGGCCTGGTTAAACAGGCCGTGGATAAACTCAGGGACCTGTCGCCTCTTTGGGATATGTTCAAAGAGGGTATAGATCTAAATAGCGTTGAATGGGCGGCCCATTAAAAGATAGGTCAGGGCAAAGACACCAGGATGCAAAGCAGGTTGTTTAGATGCGGCCTGCAGTAGTCGGCTCGACTTTGGGTCCTGGGGATAAACAAATTTAAAGGCACTCGGCACACTTGCCGATGCCATAGAACAGGAGAAACGAAATGGCTTACAGTGAAAAAGTCATGGATCATTACGAAAACCCACGTAATGTCGGTACACTTGATAAAGACGCGAAAAACGTCGGTACCGGTATGGTTGGTGCACCAGCCTGTGGTGATGTAATGCGCTTACAGATCCAGGTCAGTGATGATGGTATTATAGAAAATGCCGTATTTAAGACCTATGGTTGTGGCTCCGCCATTGCCTCCAGTTCGCTGGTAACAGAATGGATGAAGGGCAAGACACTGGATGAGGCAAAACAGATCAAGAACATGGACATTGCCAATGAACTGGCTTTACCCCCGGTAAAAGTTCACTGCTCGGTACTGGCGGAAGATGCCATTAGTGCAGCGGTAGACGATTACATGAAGAAAAAAGATAGTTAAATATTTAGAGAGTAACTGAGATGGCATTAAGCATTACTGAACAGGCGGCAGCTCGTGTAAAAGATTTTCTTGCTAATCGCGGCAAGGGTATAGGCGTGCGCCTGGGTGTCAAAACATCAGGTTGTTCAGGCATGGCTTATGTAATCGAGTTTGTTGATGACATCAATGAACTGGAAGATGAAGTATTCGAAAGCAACGGCGTAAAAATTGTTGTCGATAAAAAGAGCCTGGTTTATCTCGATGGTACCGAAATGGACTTTACCAAAGAGGGCCTGAATGAAGGCTTTAAATTTACAAACCCCAATGAAAAAGACAGTTGTGGTTGTGGTGAAAGCTTTACTGTTTAATCATGGCTGACGATTTATTTTCCAGAAACTTTTTTGAAATCTTCCAGGTGCCTGCGGGCTTTGTCGTCGATTTCGATAAGGTCGATCCCCTGTATCGTGAATTACAAAAGAGCTATCACCCTGATCGTTTTGTTTCGTCAACCGATCAGGAGCGGCGGCTTGCAATCCAGAATGCGTCCTTAATTAACCAGGCTTATCAGACATTAAAAGAGCCTGTGCCACGTGCCCAGTATCTTTTAAAGCTGAAGGGGATGGATATAGATGCGGAAACGGATACCACTATGGATGCAGAGTTCCTGATGCAGCAAATGGAGTTTCGAGAAGCTATTGCAGAGGTTAGATCTAACGCCGACCCACTGGATGAACTGGATACTATGTTGTCGGTTTTGAAGAATGACCTGCAAATATTAGCGGATAAATTTAATACGCTCTATACAGAATCAGCGCTGGCGGATGCACGTGAAGTCGTTCGTAAGATGCAGTTCCTGATAAAAGCACGGAAAGAAATCGATACGCTTTCCGAAGAACTTGAAAATGAGTTGTTATAATGGCGCTGTTACAGATAGCAGAACCGGGCCAGTCTACAAAGCCCCATGAACACCGTCTCGCCGTAGGCATAGACCTGGGTACTACCAATTCGTTAGTGGCGACAGTAAGGAGCGGTGTTTCTGAAACACTGCCCGATGAAAATGGCCAGCACTTATTGCCTTCTGTCGTGCGTTACCAGAAAGACTCTGTCGAAGTGGGTGACGCAGCAAAGGCACATGCCGTTGATGACCCGTTAAATACGATAGTTTCCATTAAGCGTTTAATGGGACGTGGCATCGACGATCTAAAAACATTAAGTCACCAGTTGCCCTACCAGTTTGCTGAAACCGAATCATCCGTGCCGCGTATTATGACGGCGGCCGGCGATAAAACGGCGGTGGAAGTATCGGCTGATATTTTAAAGGCACTGAAGCTGCGTAGTGAACAAACACTGGGCGATGAGCTGGTGGGAGCGGTCATTACCGTGCCGGCCTATTTTGATGATGCGCAACGCCAGGCAACCAAAGATGCGGCGAAGCTGGCGGGTATCAATGTGCTGCGTCTACTCAATGAGCCTACTGCGGCGGCCGTGGCCTATGGCCTGGATAGTGGTCGTGAAGGTGTGGTCGCTATTTATGACCTGGGTGGCGGGACCTTTGATATTTCCATTTTACGTTTAAAGCAGGGTGTCTTCGAAGTGCTGGCGACCGGCGGTGACAGTGCGCTCGGTGGTGATGACTTTGACCATGCAATTGCCGAATGGATCATGAGCCAGGCGGGCCTTGATAAGGCCAGTATCAGTCACTCCACGGCGCGGTTATTGTTGCGTGAGGCCTGCAAGGCCAAGCAGGCGCTGTCTGACACCGAATCGGTGGAGCTGAATATCGTACTGGATGAAAAGCAGACCTGGTTTGGTTCGCTCAATCGTGACACATTCAACCAGCTGGTCGATCCATTAATCAAGAAAACCATGATGTCCTGTCGTCGTGCCCTGCGTGATTCAGCGGTTGATAAAGACGACGTTATGGATGTGGTTATGGTCGGTGGCTCGACCCGTTGCCTGCGGGTACGTGAGCAGGTGGGTGCATTTTTTGCGCGTGATCCACTGGTCACCATTGACCCGGATAAGGTGGTTGCCATAGGCGCCGCAACCCAGGCCAATGCCCTGGCTGGCAATAATCCCGATGGTGATATGCTGTTACTCGATGTGCTGCCCCTGTCCCTGGGTATAGAGACCATGGGTGGGCTGGTGGAAAAAATTATCCAGCGCAACACGCCAATACCTGTATCGCGCGCGCAGAATTTTACCACCTATAAAGATGGTCAGACAGCGATGGCGATCCAGGTGGTGCAGGGTGAGCGGGAGCTGGTATCCGACTGTCGCTCACTGGCCAGGTTTGAATTACGTGGTTTCCCGCCCCAGGTCGCTGGTGCGGCACGTATCCGCGTCACCTTTCAGGTGGATGCCGATGGCCTGCTCAATGTATCGGCCAGCGAGGAAACCTCTGGTGTAAAGGCCCAGGTCGAGGTTAAGCCCTCTTACGGCCTGAGTGATACCGAAATAGAAACCATGCTGCGTGACTCCATGGAGCATGCGGGTGAAGATAAAGATGCACGTAGTCTACGTGAGCAACAGGTCGAGGCCGACCGGGTCATCGAGGCCCTGGACGCAGCACTGGCCGATGACGGTGATGAAATGCTGTCGTCCGATGAGAAAGACGCTATCCTTGCTGCGCGTCATCAGCTGCAAACTGCCCGTGAGCAGGCGAGCGATTCGAAGCAGCTAAAACAGGCCATGGCGGCACTGGAAAAAGCCAGCGCCAGCTATGTCGCCAGGCGAATGAATGCCAGCGTGCAAAAGAGCATGGCCGGGCATAAAGTTGAAGAATTTAAATCAGAAGAGAGTGAGTTATAATGCCGCAGATTATTTTCCTGCCCCATGAGGATCTATGTCCTGAAGGTATGGTCATAGAGGCCGAAACCGGTGTGACAATCTGTGATGCTGCACTGAAGCAGGGCATAGAAATCGAACACGCCTGTGAAAAGTCCTGTGCCTGCACTACCTGTCATGTCTATGTCAGGGAGGGTGGCGAGTCGCTGAATGAGAATTCAGATGA